>JAILGO010000090.1 GCA_024696725.1 Eubacterium sp.
TACTACAAGAGACGAGCCTGACTATGATAAGCTTATGAATTTCAGAATAAAAATTCTTAAGGCGCACGGTCTCGGCTTAAAGGAAATTCAGGAAACTATTGAGAAAATAGAGCCGCTTGAAGGCGCGAGGGAATTTCTCGACGCGCTTCGCGAGCTCGGTCAGGTTGTGATTATCAGCGATACCTTTACTCAGTTCGGTATGCCGCTTATGAAAAAGCTCGGCTATCCGACCCTGCTTTGCAACGAGCTTGTTGTAAGCGAAAGCGGAGAGGTAACGGGCTTTAAAATGCGCTGTGAAAAAAGTAAGCTTACTACCGTTAAGGCTCTTCAGTCAATCGGATATGAAACGATTGCAAGCGGCGACAGCTTTAACGACCTCGCTATGATTCAGGCGAGCAAGGCGGGCTTCCTGTTCAGAACGACCGAACAGATTAAAAAGGATTATCCCGAAATCCCCGCCTTTGAATCCTATGACGACCTCTTAGATGCAATTAAAAAAGCAATATAAAAAAGAGCTGTCTTTTGACAGCTCTTTTTATTGTTTTGATTATCTCTTAATGTCGTCCCACTTTGTTCCGCCGACCTGGAAGATGTCGTCGAATCTGTAAACGTTACATTCGTCTTTAGTGTGGTTGGGATACCAGACCTGAGCAAAGAACGGATTTGTCTTTGCGATGTTGTCGTAATCCCATGCCTTCTGCGGAATGTAGCACTCGGGACACCAGTGACCGCCGAGGAGGATAAGGTTCGGTGAAGCCTCGAATTCAGCGCCGCAGTAGCCGCATTTCCATACAAGCTTTGTAGCGAGGTCGCCCTTCTTCATCGTCTTGCTTAAGCATTCGCCGCCGCGGAATTTAGCCGCCTGCTTCATATCCTCGATATCAAGCTCGCTTTCGGGCTTGCTCTCGTCGTAGCCGTGGTCGAGCTTATACTTTTCAGCGTCTGCCGTATCCTTTTCGAACTTGCGAATCGGGAATTCGTCCCATGATTTCGGGATAGCCTTATAGTCCTCGATAGTTCCGTAGTAAGCGGAAATTCTCTGAGGATGTACCTTGGCAACCCAGTCGAGAGTACCGAAATCCCTTGTCTTTGCAAGAGCCTTCATAAAAGGCTTCGCAGCAGCTGCAACGGCTGATTTCGGGAGATATCTCGGAATTCTGAAATAGAATTCAACCTGCTTTGCAAGTCTGTCAAAATATTCCTGAATCGGAAGGTTCTCACGGAAGTGAAGGAATTCCTCAAGCTTGTCGCCGTCAGCGTAGAACTGACCGTGGAAGTTCTTTGTGATGAACCAGTTGGGTTCAAAGAGCTTTTCGGGTCCTGCGAGACCGAGCGTGCCGAGAAGAAGCTGCTCGAACTCATAGTTTGAAATTCTGTATTCCTTACCTGAACCGATGTTGAAATAGTGGTTCCAGAAATCTGCGCCGAGGTTGCCCGCAGCGTCCTCAAGAACGAGGTTACACATAAGACGTCCGCTGTCCTCAACGGTACACCATTCAAGCACGCCGTTAATCGGTACGTGGAACATAATCGGGTCCATATTCTTAAGGATATTCGGATAGAGAATACCGCTCTGACGCATTACTACCCAGTTCTTGATTCCGCTTTCAACGAAGGTGCGCTCAGCAACCGTCTTTGAAACTGCATAGTGGTCGTAGATTGAAATCTTAATCGGGTCGCCGCAACGTCCCCAGTGAATAGGATAGTTTCTGTCGCCGGTCTCGGCTACCGTGCCTATGTAACAAACCTTAACGGCGTCGGGGTCCTTCTGAGCAAGAACGGCCTTTACGATATTCTCGGCAGCGCCGATATTTGTTTTCTGTGTTCTGTAAGGCTTCCAGTCGGCGGCGGGGGATACCATACCGCCGACATGAAGAACGTAGTCGGAGCCTGTAACGCCCTCGAGAATTGAACGGTAGTCAGTAAGGTCGCCCCATACAATCTGAACGTTCGGCTTAGCGGCTAAGTCCCTGAGCTTCTCGATATTCTTCGGGCTCTTTCTTGCTAAAATCTTAAGGTTGATTTCGCCGGGATGCTTAACCATTTCCTGAACGGCTGCCCATCCCATATTACCAGTACCGCCGGTAAGAAATACGGTTTTCTTTGCCATAAATATACCTCCTTAAATTGTATATCATTAATACACTGTAATTATAAACTAAATATAAACAAATTACAAGACATTTATTATAAATATATATTGACTTTATAAGTGAAATAGTATATTATATGTTAAACAATTATCAAGAGCAGCCGAGTGAACAGGCACAGTGACGCTGCAGCAACCTGCTTCGGTAAGGTGCTAATACCTGCGGTTTTGCCGGATGATGAGTAATATTGGAGCTCACACATACGGCAGTATGTGTTTTTTATTTGAAAGGAGAATAAAATGTCTAAGTATTTATTTACAAGTGAGTCCGTAACTAAAGGACATCCCGATAAAATCTGTGACCAGATTTCCGACGCAATTCTCGACGCAATGATTGAAAAGGACCCCCAGTCCCGTGTTGCGTGTGAAACCTGCTGTACTACCGGTCAGGTTCTCATTATGGGCGAAATCACGACCAAAGCGCACGTTGATATCCCCGCTATAGTAAGAAAGACGATTGTCGACATCGGCTACGACAGCGATGAAAAGGGCTTTAACGGCAATACCTGCGCCGTTCTTACAGCGCTTGACAAGCAGTCTCCCGATATCGCTATGGGCGTTGATAAATCGTACGAGCTTAAGAATAACGACGGGGACGCTGATAACCTAAACGGCGCGGGCGACCAGGGTATGATGTTCGGCTATGCCTGTACCGAGACCGAGGAGTATATGCCTCTCCCGATTTCTCTTGCACATAAGCTTGCGCTTAAACTCACCGAGGTACGCGAAAACGGAACGCTTCCTTATCTTTATTCCGACGGTAAATCACAGGTTACGGTTGAATATACCGACGGTAAGCCGAGCAGAGTTGCGGCAGTTGTCGTATCCTCTCAGCACAGTAAGGACGTATCCCTTGAACAGCTCAGAAGCGATATAATAGAAAAGGTTATAAAGGCTACTATTCCCGAAGAGCTTATTGACGGCGAAACCGTATTCTACGTTAACCCGACGGGACGCTTTGTTATAGGCGGACCTATGGGAGACAGCGGTCTTACCGGAAGAAAGATTATAGTTGATACTTATGGCGGATACGCCCGTCACGGCGGCGGCGCGTTCTCGGGTAAGGACCCGACGAAGGTTGACCGCTCCGCAGCGTACGCAGCGCGCTGGGTAGCTAAAAATATCGTTGCCGCAGGTCTTGCCGAAAAGTGCGAAATCGAGCTTGCCTACGCTATCGGCGTAGCTCATCCCGTATCGGTGTTTATTGATAGCTTCGGCACGGGTAAAAAGAGCGACGAGGAAATAAGCGAAATCGTTAAAAAGGTATTCGATTTAAGACCGAGCGCTATTATCCGTGAGCTTGACTTAAGACGCCCGATTTATAAAGCCGTAGCCGCTTACGGTCACATGGGAAGAGAAGACCTTAACGTTCCGTGGGAGCAGCTCAATAAGGTCGACGAAATTAAAAAATATATGTAAAAGATAAGGAGAGGCTAAGCCTCTCCTTTGTTGACTTTTTTTGCCGAATATGATACTGTGTAAAAAAGGAGTGATATTTATGCTTAAAAAATCTTTATCAATATTATTGACGTTACTGATGCTCTGTACCGTCGCTTTGGCGGTTCCGTTTACCGCGCAGGCTATCGTTTGTCCCGCGTGCGGCGGAACTCGCGTCGTTCCTCAGCAAATGCCTACTACTAACCCCGTAACGGGCGCAATAGAATTTCAGACCGTTTATCTGCCTTGCTCAACGTGCGGCGGCTCCGGCGTTATCGGTGAGTCCGGCTCTGACTCAGGCTCGGAATCGGGTACCGATTCGGGAGTTACTTCAGCGTCGGGCAATCACGGCGCTTATGATTATACCGAGGGCGTAGTCGATACCGAGAACGGACCTAATCTTCTCGACGGAAATACCGAAACGAAGTATAACGTTTTCTCTAATTCCTGCTATATCTGCTGGAAGGCGCCTAAGCTTATAAGCGTAACGGGCTACGATATTACCACCGCTAACGATACCTCGCTCTATAAGGGAAGAAACCCGAAGAGCTGGGTGCTTTATGCAAGTAATAAAAAGCTTCCGCGCGACAGCGATAAGTGGAAGAAAATCCATTCCGTAACTAACGATAAAAAGCTTAAGGCTAAGGACTTCACGAGCTATTCCTTTAAGCTTAAAAAGAAAGCGAAGGCTTACCGCTACTATAAGCTCGAAATCCTCGACAATAAGGGCGAGGACTGTACTCAGCTTTCCGAATTCAAGTTAAAGGGCACGGTTCATACCTCCCCTAAAACGGCTATAAAGAAGGCTGTTAAAAAGGGCCCGACCAAGATAAACGTAAAGTGGGAAAAGAAAGAGGTTAGAGGCTATCAGCTTCAGTACGCTAAAAACGGTAAGTTCAAGAAAGCGAAGAAGATAACCGTTACAAAAGCCGGCACGGTAAGTAAAACCGTAAAGGGACTTGAAAAGGGTAAAAAGTATTACGTCCGCGTAAGAACCTATAAGGTAGTAAATAAAGTTAAGGTTTATTCAAAGTGGAGTAAGAAAAAATCAGTTCAGCTATAAATAAAAAAGAGTTGCCTTCCGGCAACTCTTTTTTTTACGATTTTTTTACGAACCTGAGGTTACGATATACGGCTGAATTGAAGCTGCGAGCTTCGCCGTCGGCATGGTCTGAATAACAACCTCGCCGGGACCCGTAACAACCGTGTTGAATAAGCCTTCGCCGCCGAAGAGCATATTCTTAACGCCCTTAACGCTCTGAACGTCCATCTTACAGCTCGAGCTCATAAGAACAACGTGTCCAGTGTCAACGATAAGCTGCTGACCTGCTTCAAGATTGTAGCGGATAGCTGCGCCGTCGATTTCGATAAATGCTTTACCGTTACCGCTGAGCTTCTGCATAATGAAGCCCTCGCCGCCGAAGAAGCCTGCGCCTAATTTCTTCTGGAAGAAGGTTGAAAGCTCTACTCCCTGTGTGGCTGCAAGGAACGCGCTCTTCTGGCATACGTAGTCCGAGCCGGGCGTGATGTCGAGAGCAAGAATTTCGCCGGGAAGTGAGGACGCGAAAGCAATCATTCCGTTACCGCCTCTTGAGGTGTAGATGTTCTGGAAAAGGCTTTCCTTAGTCATCATTCTGCCGAGCATTTTGCCGAGACCGCCGTTTGAAGATGTTTTCATCTCCATATTCGGGCTCATCCAGCTCATTCCGCCGCCTTCCGAAATCATAGCTTCGCCGTCGTTAAGCGTACAGATGAGTACGGGAAAATTTCCTCCCTGAATTTGGTAATCCATAAATTTACTCCTTTCAAATTAAGCTTACGCTTATAATTTACTGTCTTTTTCTATTGCCTTATTTACCGCGTTGTTAATCGCGGACTCAAAGCCGTCTTTCTGAAGCGAGGTAACGCCCTCGATTGTCGTTCCGCCCGGTGAGCATACCTTGTCGATAAGCTCCCACGGATGCTCTTTTGATTTTAATATCATTTCCGCCGAGCCTAAAACGGTCTGCGCCGCGGTTTTGAGCGCAACGTCCTTTTTCATTCCGTTTTTAACTCCCGCCCTTGCGAGAGAATCAATGAACATATATGCAAATGCCGGCGCGCAGCCGCCGATAACTCCGAAAACGGGGAAGAGCGACTCGTCGAGCGCAGTAACCTTACCGACTGCCGAGAAAAGCTTTTCACAGTAGGACTTGTCCTCGTCGGTAGCCTTCTCGTTAGCGGCGTAAGCGGTCATTGAAGCGCCGACCGCCGCGTTTATGTTCGGCATAACGCGTATAATTCTGTTTGAATGCGAAAGGGTATTCCTTATAAACTCAATCGTCTTTCCCGCCGCTATGGAAATAATAAGCGTGTCGCTCTCTGTGAGGGCGATATTTATTTTTTCAAGCACGTTGCCGAGAACGTTCGGCTTAACCGCAAGAATTACCGTGTCGCAGAGCTTGACCGCCTGCGCGGGACTTTCGCATACGTTGACTCCGTATTTACTCTTAAGATAGTCCGTAGCCTTCTTACTTATATCATAAACGTAAATCTCTTCGCTGTTTACGGCTTCCGCCTTTATAATTCCGTCGATTATAGCCGTAGCCATGTTTCCGCAGCCTATAAAACCTGTTTTCATAATATTGCCTCCGTTTTTTATATTCTATCACGGATAGCTTTAAATATCAATCTTTTTTATATGCAAGATACTTTTCTTTTGTAGCAAGTCCGCCGCGTATATGCCTTTGCGCCTTGTTTTCCTGTAAAACCTCGTAAACCTCGGCTGCAGTGCGGGAGAAATCACCGAAAGCCGCTTCGTAACGTCGATATGTACCGTCGATTTGCTGATGTTGAAAACCTCTGCCGTCTTTCTTACGGTAGCCCTGTTCTGCGCGATGTATTTCCCGAGCGTAACGCAGCGTTCTTCATAATTATAATTCATATTATTACCACCTTCGGTAATAAATATGAGTCCGTCCGTTTAATTATGAATTATGCTTATTAATAAAAAAGAGAGGACTTCGGTCCTCTCTTAATAGTTTTTATTCTCCGTCGTCGGTTGTATCCTCTTCGGTAGTCAGCTCTTTAGCGAAATCCTGAATTGCCTCGGTAGCGGACTTGAAGTTAAAATGCTTAACCTTGGTGAATACCTGCTTATCGCTGCCGTCTCTCTTTTTGCCTTCGCTTTCTATAAGCGAAAGGGTGAGCTTGTCGCCGTTGATTCTGAACTTATATACAACCCTTCTGCTGTCGGTGCTGCTCTTAAGCGTCAGCTTGTTTCCGTCGACCTCGTAGTATTTGGT
>JAILGO010000062.1 GCA_024696725.1 Eubacterium sp.
GGTAAGGACAGCCGAGGTGATTGATAATAAGGTTGCTGAAGGTATAGTCGCCTCCGACTCCTCGTCCCGAGGTGTCGAGGTGAATAAAGTAGCGTATGTTTTTACCGCTCAGCTTGAATCCTCTAACAGTCGTCGTTATGCCGAGATTTGTTTTTATATCCTTCGTTACGTAATGGAAGACAGACTTCTTTGCGGTTAAATCGTCCGAGGTTATTTCGTGATTGTACGGTCGTAACGCGCCGTCGTAATAAATAACGCAGTTTTCGGGATGCTCGACGTTGCCCTCATAGGTTACGTAGTTTTTTAGAAGAATAGCCTGATTAACGTCGCTGTCCTCAGCGTAAGATAAATCGTCGTAAAAGCCGTCGGCGACGTGTATCGTGTACTGATTATAGTAGCTGCTGTCGGATATGGTATCGTTTGCGTAAATAAGAGTCGCGTACGGGTTGCTTTCGCTTCCGTCTCCGTCGGTGTCGCTTCCGTCGGGTGAAACGTAAATATCGTGATGCTTTACCGCCGTTTCGTCAGCCTTACAGTATATGTAAAATACAAGACTGTATCGGTTTGCCTGTGAGGTGTAGCGCCATTTCCACTGAGTCGCGCTCTGCTTATATACGTTTACGGTTTTATTACTGTAATTTCCGTACGCCGCGCCTATTTCGGGATTGAGACCGTAGCCGTCGTTTGAGCTTCTCAGCATATCATTTCCTAAAACTGCGCTGTCAGCCTCGACGCAGATATATATTTCGTCTTCGCTGATGCTCTCTGCGCCGTCGAAGGTAAAGACGGTGTTTCTTTCGTCTGCGGTAACGTGATTCACGGCGCTTGCATAAACGGTTTGAAGGTCAGACGAGCGCACGGTGCAGGTAACGTCCGAGTCCTCTGAAACGTGAATAAGCATTTCAACCCTCGTAACGTCGGTTTTCGGTGCCTTGATTCGCGTTCCGTAACCGAAGGAAGTCTCGGTAATCGTACCCGTACTTACACTCTGACAAAGTGAATAACCGTATAAAAAATCGCTTTGAACGCTCTCCTGTGCAAACGCAGAAGAGACGTTAAAAAGCGACGCAAACAGTACCGATATACAAAGCGGTAATATTAATAGCTTTTTCATATCAATTAATGCTCCGAAATAAAAAAATGCGCAACCGAAGCTGCGCAATAAAACACTTAACTCCGATTGTCGCCAAACAATTCACAACCTATCCCACCCGGAGCATTGTTACAGAAAGGTAGTCAGAGTAAGTATTTTTACAAAGAAAGCTTTTTCTGCAACAATTAACCTGCTCGAAAATGAGATAGCTTAAGATAGTGAAATATGGAATTGTGAATTGTTTGGCGACTTCATTTTAACATCAAAAAACATATTAGTCAAGTTTATATTAAATTCTCTATAATAACATAATTAATTGACAGTTGACGCCCTTTGTAGTATAATCGTGTCGGGTGATTAAATGAACAGGAAAGCTTTATCCGTTATACTTTCCGCGCTGATGCTTATATCTGTAAGCTTCGGCGTTTTTTCCGGCGCGCTTGCAGCTTCAAAGCCTGCGGCTGTCGCCTCTTTTAAGGTTACAAAAACCTGTAAAAGCGTCACCCTTAAATGGAAAAAACAAAAGAACGCCGCCGGCTATCAGGTCTTTATCGCGACTGAGAAAAACGGTAAGTATAAAAAGCTGAAAACCGTTTCGAAGAATAAGGTTACCGTTAAACAGAAACGCGGTACAACCCGCTTCTATAAGGTAAGAGCATACACCAAAAAAGGCAAAAAAAATATTTACGGCAAGTTCTCAAAGGTGAAAAAAGCAAAAACCGCCCACGCTCCCTCGACCTCGTGGACGGTAATAAAAAAGGCAACCTGCGCCAGTACGGGCGAAAAAAAGAACCTGTGTAAGTTCTGTAAAAAAGCATACACCGCTCCGATTGAAAAGGACTTCACGGCTCATAGCTATGTTAAGGAGCTTATTGACGGCGGCGCAGAGTATGAGGACTATATCCGCTATACCTGTACGCTTTGCGGCGACAGCTATGTTCCCTCATTGAAAAAACATAAATTCGAGACCGAGGTTACCGCTCCGACCTGTACGGAAAAGGGCTATACAACCTATACCTGCTCAAAATGCGACTATACCTACGTTTCCGATTATACGGATATTATCCCTCACTCGTTTGAAACGAAAAACGTACCCGCTAACTGTACCGACGACGGATATACAATAAATGTCTGCGCGGTTTGCGGTTACGCCGACGAAAGCAGCAGGACGGTTACGGAGCCCGCTACGGGTACCGACCATATATTTGAAACAAAAACCGTCGCGCCGACCTGTACCGAGCAGGGCTATACTGCCGGAATCTGTACCGTCTGCGGTTATGTTGATAAGGATAGTATGACTGATTTCGTTGACGCGCTTGACCACGATTTCCCCGAGGAATATGAGGTCGGCGAGGATTATTTCCGCCGCTATACCTGTACGCGCTGCGGCGAAATCAAGGTTGATAAAACCTGCTATATTGATATCGGAACCGAAACGGTAAGTAATCCCGATTACGCTTCGTTCAAGAAGTCGTCGACCAATACGGGCGACTATAACGATAAGCTCGACCTGTCGACGAACGCCGACGGAACGATTGATTTTGAAATCACGGGAACGCGAAGCGATTTCACTATTGATATTAACGCTGTCGGAAGAACCGAGGTTAAGCTTAACGGAGTTTCGCTCACTAACGTCGGACGCGACTGTATCAACATTAAAAACAGAGCTCCTGCGCTTGACGAAAACGGAAATCCGAAAATGAACGAAGACGGAACCCCGGTTTACGGCGAGGCGCCCAAGGTATTCGTTTCCGCTAAGGATTTAAGCGAAAATACTCTTATTACCTCGACCTCGGGTAACGGTATAGACAGCTCCTGTCCGCTTGAGCTCCGCGGTCACGGAAAGCTCGTTCTCAAGAGCTACGACTCAACGGCTATTGATAATAAGGCGAAGATTGTTATAAAGAATCTTACACTCGATATAGTAAGCGGAAACCGCGGAATTGATACTAAGGATACCGTTCTCGTTCCCGGTATCGGCGGTACAATGGTCGAGGACGAGGTCTATTTCAATATTGAAATAGAGGATAATGCCGATATTAAAATCAAGTCCGCCGACGACTGTATAAGATGTAAGAATATGACCTTCTTCGAGCTTGAGGAAGGACATACCGCGACTGTTCTTAACGTTGAAAGCACTATGGGCGACGGTATTCAGCTTGAGGGTAATAAGGGCTTCTCGGCGCTTTCGGGCGATATTACAATCAAGGCTAAAAAATACGCCTTTAACTGCGCTGAAAACCTTATTGAAATAAAAGCTCCCGCAACGGTAACCGTAACGGGCGGTACTTACGCCAAACCGGCAGAATAAAAATTGAAGCACCCCGCGGGGTGCTTTTTTTATTTGAAAAATAAAATACTTGCATACTCGGATAGGATATGATATAATATAAAAAATTGCGTACAATTAAATTTTACAAAATCAGGAGGATCGGTTATGGAAAGTAAGGACAAAAAAGCGTTCTTAGGCTTTCAGCAGGGAGAATTAAACGCCGTGCTTATGTATAAAAAATTTGCGGAGCTTACAAAAAAACCGAATTAAGGGAGGCTTATCTCGATGCGGCAAGGGATGAAGGACGCCACGCGGCAATTATGGCAAGGTACACGGGCGAAACGCTTCAGCCAAAATCGTTTTAGGCAAACGCGCTCGGCATTCTTTACAGAATTCTGCCTAAAAAGCTCGTTCATTTAGGAGTCTCAAAGGGTGAAGAATTCGGAGGCAACGGATACCGCCCCTACGTCGGTGAAAAGTATCCCGAAATTGAGGGCATAATGAATGATGAGTATAAGCACCGCGATATATTTAAAGCATTATAATTACAGGAGGAATAATTATGAAATATGCAGTAAGGTATTATACCAAAACAGGTAACACCAAAAGACTTGCCGAAGCTATTGCAGAAGTGCTCGGCGTAGAGGCTCTGCCAATCAGCGAACCCGTAACGGAGCATGTGGATTTGCTCTTTCTCGGCAATTCTTACTATGCTTTTAACATTGACAAAGAGGTAAAGGATTTTATCGGCTCGCTTAATAAGGATTTTGTCGGTAAAATCGTTAACTTCGGTTCAGCAGCAATGCTCAATTCAACCTATAAAAAGGTTAAAGCAGAAGCGGAAAAGGCAGGAATTGCAATGTACGCCGGGGAGTTCCACTGTAAGGGCGAATTTAAGGGAATTCATAAGGGCAGACCTAATGAGGATGACTGCAAAGCTGCGGCGGAATTTGCCAAAGCATTTCTTGATTGAACGATAATATGAAGCTGTACCATACAAGCGCGCTTGAGCTCAGAAACCCGGATGTTAATTACGGCAGAAGGAACGCCGATTTCGGCGGCGGCTTTTATCTTTCCGACAGCCTTGAATTTGCAAAGAAATGGGCGGACAGAAGAAAGAAGTGCTTAAACGTTTATACCCTTGATTTATCGGGACTTAAAGTCAAACGGTTTGAGCGTGATAAAGAGTGGTTTGATTATATTTCAAATAACCGAACCGGCAATAAAGATAAGCTTGACGGTTTTGATGTGATTATCGGTCCGATTGCAAACGATACGCTGTATGACACATACGGTATAATCTTCAGCGGGCTTTTATCCGGCGATGACGCTCTCAGGCTCCTAAAGGTAGGAACGCAGTTTACGCAGATTAATATTAAAAGTGAAAAGGCTGCATCGCAACTGACCTGGGAGTATGCCGAAACTCTGCAGGATGATGAAATAGCCGAATACAAAATGTTGCTGCGTTCAGAGGAAGCCGAATTCAGAGCAGCGTTTGAAGAAGCAATAAAGGAACTTCAAAATTATGAAGAAATAAACGAAATTATAAACTGAAAAAACACCGTCTTTTACAGACGGTGTTTTTTTATTGTATTTTTTTCGGGGCTTTATTCTTTAATTAATGACTTATACATCTTAATGTATTCGTTAGCGCTCTTGCCCCAGCTCATATCGCATTCAAGCGCGCGCTTAACGAGGATTTTCCATCCGTCCCTGTTCTGATAAGCCTCAACGCCTCTGTAAATCGCGCCGAGCATATCGTATGCGTCGTAGGTCTGGAAGGTGAAGCCGTTGCCCTCGCCGTCGCCGCTGTCGCTGATGCTGTCCTTAAGACCGCCTGTTTCGCGTACAATCGGGATTGTGCCGTAGCGAAGCGCAACCATCTGTGAAAGTCCGCAGGGCTCGCTCTTACTCGGCATTAAGAACAGGTCTGCGCCTGCGTAAATCTTACGCGCAAGCTCGGGAACGAAGCCGATACAGATTCCCACCTTGTCGGGATACTTGTCGTGCAGCTCGCGGAAGAAGCTCTCGTACTGCCATTCGCCCGAGCCGAGTACAACGTACTGTACGTCGCGCTCCCAAAGGCTCTTTTCAAGAACCTCTTTCATAAGGTCGAAGCCCTTGTGACCTGCAAGACGGGAAACGATTCCGATAAGCGGAACGTCGTCGCGTACCGCCATACCCATCTGCTCCTGAAGCGCCTTTTTGTTAGCGGCTTTACCCTTAAAGCAATTCTTTACGTCGTAATTCATTGCAATATTCGGGTCGGTCTTCGGGTTGTAGTTATCGGTGTCTATACCGTTTAAGATACCGCAGAGCTTCCAGCTTCTCTGATTGAGAATCGGGTCAAGTCCGTGGCTGAACCACGGGTCAAGAATTTCCTTCGCATAGGTCGGCGAAACGGTGGTAACCTTGTTGGCACACTCGATACCCGCCTTCATAAAGTTAACGAGTCCGTCGTATTGAATAAGGCTGTAGTTTTCGGGACCTATTCCGAGTACGTCGTCAAGCAGCTCGTTACCGTACTTGCCCTGATACTGAATATTATGGATAGTGAAAACGGTCTTGATGTTTTCATATCCCGGCGCCTGAGCGTAGTAGCAGGTATAGTAAAGCGGCGTAAGCGCGCTCTGCCAATCGTTACAGTGGATAATATCCGGCTTCCAGTCAAGGTAGGGGATAATTTCAAGCACCGCCCTCGCGAAGAACGCAAAGCGCTCCGCGTCGTCGTAGTGACCGTAGATACCGTCTCTCTTAAAATAATACTGATTGTCGAGGAAGTAATAAATTACTCCGTTGTGCTTAGCCTCGAAGATTCCGCAGTATTGCCGTCTCCAGGAAACGGGAACGGAAATCGAGGTTATAAATTTCATTTTGTCCTTGTATTCCTGCTTTATGCTGTCATAAAGCGGCATAACGACTCTGCAGCCGATAAGACGCTTCCTTAGCGCAGCGGGAAGAGAACCTGCAACGTCTCCGAGACCGCCTGACGCCATAAAGGGGAGCGCTTCGGATGCAACATATAAAACCTTCATTTTGTATCTCCTTTTATTATTCCTTCTCCGTTACGGGAAGGCGTCGGCGAGCCGACGAATGAGGTGTTTTAAATTCTTGTGTCCTTAGAAAGACTTACGGGGAAGTTAGCGGCGCCCGAAAGCTCAACGCCCGACTTGATGTTAACGTTCTTGTCGGCAATGATATAGTTAACGCGGCTGTTTTCGCCTATAACCGTATCCTGCATAAGAATAGAGTTTTTAACTACCGCGCCTTCCTCGACCTTAACGCCCTTAAAGATTATGCAGTTTTCGACCGTGCCTTTAATCTGACAGCCGTCTGCGATAAGGGAGTTGTTAATCTTGGACTCCGTGCCGTAGAGAGTGGGCATATCGTCTCTCTCTTTGGTGAATATCGGTCTTTCGGGAGCAAAGAGCTTGTTTCTTTTATCGCTCTCAAGAAGCGACATTGAAATATCGTAATAGCTCTGAACGCTGTCAACGGTTCCTACGAAGCAGTCCGTAGCGTCGAAGGCGTAAGCCTTTCCGCTGCTTATGCAGTTCATAAGTATACTTCTCTGGAAGGATACCTCGTTCTTTGAGTGAGCCGTGGTAACAAGCGTCTGAAGAAGATATTTCTTGATAAGAATAATGTTACAGGAATAGAATTCCTCCTTGTCTGTACCGGGGTCAATAGCGGCGTCGAGAATTTTTCCGTCGCCGTCGACCTCGTTGAATACAAGCACGCTGCTCATATTCTTCGGAACTCTGCCTTTAACTCCTACAACCGTAACCGCAGCGCCGCTCTTTTCGTGAGCTTCAAAAAGCTTCGTGTAGTCGATATTCATAATGTTGTAGCAATCGGTCATTAAAACGTATTCCTGATTGCTGTGGTCAAGGAAGCCCATATTTCCGTAAATCGCGTCAATTCTGTTACCCCACATAGTAGTTGAGTTAAGCGAATACGGCGGAAGAAGATATAAGCCGTCGGTCTTTCTTGATAAATCCCAGGGCTTGCCCGTGCCGACGTGGTCCATAAGCGAATTGAAGTTAGCGTTGGTTATAACGCCGATTTTTGTTATCTGACTTTCGACCATATTTGAAAGAGGAAAGTCGATAAGACGGTAACGGGAACAGAAGGGAACAGAGCCCATCGTTCTCATATCCGTAAGCGCGCCGAGCGCTTCCTCGTGAATATTTGCAAAAATCATGCCGAGAACATTTTTTCCGTTCATGGTTATACCTCCTCTCCCGATGCAATCATGTCTTTAGGTGCAATTTTTGTACCAGTTTTAATTCTTGCGCCCGAGCCTATTACCGCAACGCCCCAGTCCTCGGGGTTGCTGAGATTCTCGGGGATTTCGCCTACCTGAGCGCCGTCCTCTATAACGGCATCCTCGGCAATAATTGAATAGTAAATCTTAGCGCCCTTGCCGATTTTAGCGCCCGGCATAATTACCGAATACTTGACCTCGGCGCCCGTACCTACCGATACGTTAGGCGATACA
This sequence comes from Eubacterium sp., assembly GCA_024696725.1. Classification (GTDB taxonomy): domain Bacteria; phylum Bacillota; class Clostridia; order Oscillospirales; family Acutalibacteraceae; genus Eubacterium_R. The sequence continues at coordinate 7,867 of JAILGO010000062.1, forward strand.
ACCGAATAGTCGATTACGCCGTCGATTTCACAGCCCTCGCCGACTGACGAGTTTTCAACGACCGCGTTTTTATCAATATAGCTCGGCGGAGCCATGGGACTGCGTGAATAAATCTTCCACGTCGTGTCGCTTAAATCGAGGTCGACGTTCGGGTTAATGATATCAAGGTTTGCTTCCCAGAGGCTGTCTATCGTTCCTACGTCCTTCCAATAGCCCTTGAACGGGAAGGCGAACATTCTCTGACCGTCGCCGAGCATTTTCGGAATAATGTTCTTACCGAAGTCGTTCGACGAGTTCGGGTCAGCCTCGTCCTCTATGAGATATTTACGGAGCTTGTCCCAGCTGAAAACGTAAACGCCCATTGACGCCTTGTTCGATTTCGGCTGTGCGGGCTTCTCTGCGAATTCGTAAATCTTGTCGTTCTCGTCTGTCGCGAGAATACCGAAACGCGAAGCCTCCTCCCACGGAACCTCAAGAACGGCGATAGTGCAGTCCGAGTTGTTCTTCTTGTGGAAGTCAATCATCTTTGCGTAGTTCATCTTGTAAATATGGTCGCCCGAAAGAATAACAACGTATTCGGGGTCGTATTTCTCGATAAACGTTATGTTCTGATATATAGCGTTAGCGGTTCCCTTGTACCATTCGGCGCCGCCGATAGCCTCATACGGCGAAAGGACGTGAACGCCGCCGTTAATTCTGTCTAAATCCCACGGCTGACCGTTGCCGAGATAGTCGTTGAGAACGAGCGGCTGATACTGAGTAAGCACGCCTACCGTGTAGATACCGCTGTTAACGCAGTTTGAAAGCGGAAAGTCGATAATGCGGTAGTTTCCGCCGTAGGGCACCGCCGGCTTTGCAATGCTCTTTGTAAGTACTCCGAGACGGCTGCCCTGACCGCCCGCGAGAAGCATTGCTACAACATCTGTTTTGTGTGTCATATTTTAACCTCCGTAATTATTTGCTCTTTTTATCTTCAACCCTCTTGAGATAAACCGCCGATAAGCCCGTAAGCTTAAGGTCGACGCATTGCTCAAGACCGTGAATAGGTGTGTCAACCGTCTTATACGTTCCCGAGAGCCTCGGCTTTTCTCCGCCGTACTTTGAAAGCGAGGTGTCGAGAACGACCTTGTATTTTCCTTTTTCGGGTACGCCTATCTTGTAGCTCTCGAAGCTGTTCGGCGTCCAGTTGAATACGGCTATAATTTCCTCGCCCTTCTTGTTTTTACGCCTGAAGGCGATAACGCTGTTACAGTTGTCGTCGGCGGCTATCCATTCAAAGCCGTCCCAGCTGTAATCAATTTCCCATAGCTCGCTGTGCTCCTTATAGAAGCAGTTAAGCTCTCTCGTGAAGCGCTGAAGCTCTCTGTGCTTGTCGTATTCAAGAAGAATCCAGTCGAGTCCCTGCTTGTAGTTCCATTCAATGAACTGACCGAATTCGCTGCCCATAAAGAGAAGCTTCTTTCCCGGATGGGCGAACATATACGCGAGGAAAAGTCTCATTCCCGCAAACTTCATATCATAGTTTCCGGGCATCTTGTTAAGAAGACTTGCCTTGCCGTGAACGACCTCGTCGTGACTTATCGGAAGAATAAAGTTTTCCGAGAAGGCGTAGAAGAAGCTGAAGGTGATGCAGTTGTGGTTGCCTTTTCTGAAAAGCGGGTCCATCGACGTGTAACGCAGCATATCGTTCATCCAGCCCATGTTCCACTTGAAATTGAAGCCGAGACCTCCGATATCCGTCGGCATTGTAATCATAGGCCACGCCGTGCTTTCCTCGGCAATCATCATAACCTCGGGATGCTCCTTGAACATCGCCGTGTTAAGCTTTCTGAAGAACTCAACCGCCTCAAGGTTTTCGCGTCCGCCGTTCTTGTTCGGTACCCATTCTCCGTTCTTGCGTCCGTAATCGAGATAGAGCATTGAAGCTACGGCGTCAACGCGTATACCGTCGAAGTGGAAGCGGTCAACCCAGAACATAGCCGAGGAGATAAGGAAGGAGCAGACCTCCTTCTTACCGTAGTCGAAAACTCTCGTGCCCCATTCCTTGTGCTCGCCCTTTCTCGGGTCGTCGTATTCGTAAACGCACGAGCCGTCGAATTCGTAAAGACCGTGAGCGTCCTTCGGGAAGTGAGCGGGTACCCAGTCAAGAATAACGCCTATATCAGCCTGATGGCACTTGTCGATAAAGTACATTAAATCCTCGGGTATTCCGTATCTTGAGGTCGGAGCAAAGTAGCCCGTAACCTGATAACCCCACGAGCCGTCGAACGGGTATTCCATAATAGGAAGCATCTCAATATGAGTATAGCCCATTTCCTTTACGTAGGGAACGAGCTCGTCAGCCATTTCTCTGTAGGTAAGGAAATTACCGTCGTCGTGCTGTCTCCACGAGCCGAAATGGATTTCGTAAATATTGACGGGCTTTTCAAGAATAGTTCCTTTGCAGTTGGACTTGCGCCACTTACTGTCGCCCCATTTATAATCGGACAGCTCGTATACCTTAGAGCCCGTAGCGGGACGCGTTTCCTGATGTACCGCGTACGGGTCGGCTTTCATTAACTGTCTGCCGTCCTTTGCGGTAATGGAGTATTTGTAGCAATCGTAGACGTTGACGTTGTCTATTATAGCCTCCCAGATACCCGGAGCGAGCGGAAGACATCTGTGCGCATTAGCGTCCCACGAATTGAAGTCGCCTACTACGCTTACCGCTTCGGCATCGGGCGCCCACACCCTGAAGGCGTAAGTGTTCCCCTTAATCTTATGAACGCCGAAGAAATCGTATGCCCTGTAATTTGTTCCGTCGTGGAAGAGATATACGGGAAGCTGGTATTCCTCTTTAATCTTAGACATATCTTTTTCTCCTTGATTATAATAATCTATATACATAATAGCATTGAGTCGTGTGAAATTCAACTGATTTGTTTATTTTGTTACAAGACTTACAAAAAAATATTATATTTTTGTGCAATTTGCCACAACACAGACAAATTATACAATTTAAACCGCCCCCATAACAATTTAATTGTGATTTTTTCTATTGATTGATAGTTTTAAATTATGCTATAATACTAAACCGTAGAAAAGGAAAGGGGGATATCGGCGTGAGATTTACCAAGATGCACGGCTGCGGAAACGACTACGTTTATTTCGATTGCACGAAGGAGAGCATAGCCGACGAAAGCGCGGCGGCAATCGCCCTGTCCGACAGACATTTCGGTATCGGCGGCGACGGAATTATCATAATTAAAAAAGGCGCTGAGGCTGATTTTGAAATGGTTATGTATAACGCCGACGGCTCGCGCGGCGCAATGTGCGGAAACGGTATCCGCTGCGTTGCAAAATACGTTTACGATAACGGACTTACCGATAAAAAATCAATCTCTGTCGAGAGTATGGGCGCGGTAAAATATATCGACGTCGAAACTGAAAACGGTAAGGTTAAAACCGCTAAGGTCGATATGGGAAGTCCGATTTTAGACTCTGAAAAAATACCCGTTTTAAGCGATAAAAAAAGAGTGGTTTCAGAGCCCGTTACCGTTGACGGAACCTGTTATTTAATGACCTGCGTTTCTATGGGTAATCCCCACGCGGTAGTATTTATTGAAAAATCACCGAAGGAATTCCCGCTTGAAAAGGTCGGCCCGCTTTTTGAAAATAATCCCGTTTTTCCCGATAGAACGAATACGGAATTCATAAGAGTTATTGACAGAAAGAATCTCGAAATGAGAGTGTGGGAGCGCGGCTCGGGTGAAACTCTTGCCTGTGGTACGGGCGCCTGCGCAAGCGCGGTTGCCGCTATCCTTAACGGATTCTGCGATAACGAGGTTACCGTTCATCTCCTCGGCGGCGATTTAAATATAAGCTGGTCGGGCGTTGAGGGCGACAGCGTGTTTATGACGGGTCCCGCGACGACCGTTTTCACGGGAGAAATTGATTTGTAATTAAACTCACAGGAGGTTTTGATATGAAAAAGACAGTTCAGCTTTACGAGGGCAAGGCTAAGAAGGTATGGGCAACCGAGGACGAGAATATCGTTATCGTTGACTATAAGGACGACGCTACCGCCTTCAACGGAGAGAAAAAGGGAACAATCGTCGGCAAGGGCGTTGTCAATAATAAAATGAGCAACTACCTTATGCAGCTTCTTGAAAAGGAAGGCGTTCCGACTCATTTTATCGAGGAGCTTTCCGACCGTGAAACAGCGGTTAAGAAGGTTTCCATCGTTCCGCTTGAGGTTATTATCCGTAACCGTGCCGCAGGCTCAATCTGTAAGCGCCTCGGTCTTGAGGAGGGTATGGATTTCGTTTGCCCCTCAATTGAATTCTCATATAAAGACGACGACCTCGGCGACCCGCTTATTTCGGAATATCACGCTATTTCCTGCGGCTTCGCAACGAGAGAAGAGGTCGATACGATTACTAAGTACGCCTTTAAGGTAAACGAGGTTCTTAAAGCGTATTTTGAAAAAATCGGCGTTGAGCTTATCGACTTCAAGCTCGAATTCGGAAAGACCGCCGACGGCACTATCGTTCTCGCTGACGAAATCAGTCCCGACACCTGCCGCTTCTGGGATATCAAAACCCACGAAAAGCTCGACAAGGACCGCTTCAGAAGAGATATGGGCGGCGTAGAAGAGGCGTATGCCGAAATGATGAAGAGAGTAGGACTCGGATAATTCGTAATTCGGAATTACAGAATGAGGAAATTATAATGGCTAACGATACTTACAGTTCACCCTTTGCCGCAAGATATGCGAGTAAAGAAATGCAGTATATTTATTCTCCTGATTTCAAGTTTAAGACGTGGAGAAGGCTTTGGATTGCTCTTGCCGAGGCTGAAAACGAGCTCGGTCTTAACGTAACGAAGGAGCAGATTGACGAGCTTAAGGCTCACGCGGAGGATATTAACTACGACGTCGCGAGAGAATACGAAAAGAAGTTCCGCCACGACGTAATGAGCCACGTTCACGCCTACGGCGAGCAGTGCCCGAACGCGAAGGGAATTATCCATCTCGGCGCTACCTCCTGCTACGTCGGAGATAATACCGACGTTATCACGATGCGAGAGGCTCTGTTGCTCGTTAAGAAAAAGCTCGTAAACGCTATCGCGAGCGTTTCAAAATTCGCCGAAGAATACAAGGCAATGCCGTGTCTCGGCTTTACCCATTTTCAGCCCGCTCAGCCTACGACCGTAGGTAAAAGGGCGACGCTCTGGCTTATGGATTTAGTCCTTGACTATCAGGAGGTTAACCACGTCCTCGATACCCTTATGCTTCTCGGCTCAAAGGGTACGACGGGTACTCAGGCTTCCTTCCTTGAGCTCTTCGACGGCGACCACGAAAAGTGTAAGGAGCTCGACAGAAAGATTGCCGAAAAAATGGGCTTTAAGTCCTGTTTCCCCGTAAGCGGCCAGACCTATGCCCGTAAGCTTGATACAATCGTATGTAACTGCCTTGCGTTAATCGCACAGAGCGCCTGTAAGTTTTCCAACGATTTAAGACTTCTTCAGAATCTTAAGGAAATCGAGGAGCCGTTTGAGAAAAATCAGATAGGCTCGTCGGCTATGGCTTATAAGCGTAACCCGATGCGAAGCGAGCGTATCGCCTCGCTCTCGCGTTACGTTATGATTGACGCTCTCAACCCCGCGTGGACGGCGTCGGCGCAGTGGTTTGAAAGAACTCTCGACGACAGCGCGAATAAGAGAGTTTCCGTTGCCGAGGCGTTTCTCGCTATCGACGGAATTCTCGACCTGCTTATTAACGTAACGAGCGGACTCGTCGTTTACCCGAAGGTAATCGAAGCAAGACTTATGAGTGAGCTTCCGTTTATGGCTACCGAGAATATAATGATGGACGCCGTTAAAAAGGGCGGCGACCGTCAGGAGCTTCATGAAAAAATCCGTCAGCATTCAATGGCTGCGGGCGCAGTAGTTAAGGTCGAGGGCGGCAAGAACGATTTGGTTGACCGTATCGCCGCCGACCCTGCGTTTATGACGACGAAAGAAGAAATCCTGTCTATCCTTAAACCTGAAAACTTCGTCGGAAGAGCTCCCGAGCAGACGGAGGATTTCTTAAACGAGGTTATTAAGCCTATACTTGAAGAAAATAAAGACCTTCTCGGAGTAAACGTTGAAATAAACGTTTAATATTAAAGACCGCACGGTGTGAGCCGGCGGTCTTTTTTATTGACTGGAAATAAAATAAATGCTAAAATATACTTATCAGTAAATATGTCTTGTAAACGAAAGGGGTAATATTATGAAAAAACTGATTTCTCTCTTTGCTGTTATAAGCTTAATCTTAACTATGCTCGTGCCCTTTACGGCGGGCGCGGCTGATGTTCCCGAAGCGGATATAACTGTTGAATCCGACTGGGAGGGTACTTATGAAATTACGGAGAATAAAACCGTAAAATTCGTCGACGTTTCACATTTAAACGAGGAAACGACCTACGGCTCCGCCGTAAAAATCAGCAACGGCGCAACCGTTAACCTCGTTTTTGACGGTTATAATGAGTTAATAGCAAATTCGAAAGTCCCTTCCGCAGGTATCGAGGTTGAAAACGGTTCAACCGTAAATATATACGGTCTTGACGACTCGTTCCTCGGAGTTATGGGCGGACAGTACGGCGCCGCTATCGGCGGAATCGGAACCTCCGGCGTGTCTTTATCAAATACCGCCTGCGGCGATATAAATATTTACAGCGGTAAAATAATCGTTTTAGCGGGAAAGGACGCTGCGGGTATCGGCTCGGGAGCCCACGCACCCGGAGGAAACGTAAATATCTTCGGCGGTGATATTACCGCTTTCGGAAGCGGCAGCGGCGCAGGTATCGGCTCGGGTTATGCAAGCTCGGGAGGCGGTGATCTTAAAGTCGGAACCTATGACGCGGGAAATATTACGATTTCGGGCGGTCAGGTTAAAGCCTGCGCGTATCAGTTCGACTTTTCAAGGTTTGATAAGGATATCCTTGATACAGATGTGTTTTATACGGACGAATACTCCGGCTTCGCTGCAGGTATCGGCGGCGGATACGGCTCCGCGTCGGGTAGAATTGTAATCGAAAATAATGCCGAGGTTATCGCAATAAGCGGTAACGGCGGCGCAGGTATCGGCTCGGGAAGAGGAACGTCGGATTTCGGAAAGTATGATGAAAATACGTACGGCTGCGACGTTACCGTACGCGGTAATTCGTCGGTAATTGCCGTTGCACTCAACGAGATAAGAGATACCCAGACGAAATACGGCGGCGCGGCTATCGGTCTCGGCAGAGGCTGGGGAACTGAAAACGGTGATACAGGCACGGTAAAAATTGAGGATAACGCCGCGGTATATGCCGTCGGCTCGTATCACTCATGTGCAATCGGCAGCTCTATAGCAGTTGGAAGCGGTTCACCGAACGCTCATATTTCTAAGCTCTCGATAGGCGAAAAAACAACGGTTATCGCGAGAAGCGACGGTTACAGAAATCCTGTGGATATAGATAACGCCGAAGATTTCGTTACTCTTAATTTAGACGCTGATTTCTTTGCCGATTACCCCGACGTTTTCCTTGAAAAACAGCTTCCGCGTATTTTTATTGAAAAGAATACGGAAAGTGCGCCGGTAAGCGTCGTCCTTTCCGTAAGCAAGCCGGAGCCTTTGAGCGTTTCGCTTCACGTCCCCGACGCAAAAGCATACAGCTTTTATACTCAGGACGTCGTAGAGAAGCGCGCCTTCGACGTCTATCTTACCGATTCAAAAACAACCAATAATTACGAATTCGCCGTTACTCCGGGAGCTGAAGCGCGGTACGACATCAAAGGCTTTACGTCGGAATTTATTCAGCTTACGAGAATTAATACCTCCGTTTTCGGAGAGGAAGCATTTATCGTAGAGGCTCCGATTAAAACCTTTGAATACAACGCTTCGGTTTACGCCGAAGAGATTACCGACGAATCGGTGAAGGGACTCCTTGATTCCGAATATACCGAAAAACCCGAAAAACTGCTTTATTTCACCGCAGGAGTAAAGGACCGCGACGGAAATATGATTAATCAGCCGTCCGGTAAGGTTACCGTATACGTTCAGATACCAGAGAGCTGCGACGCCGACGAGCTTAAGCTCATTGAACTCAATGCAGGCGCGGATACAGTCTTAGCCGATATTACGGATAAGGTAACCGTATCCGACGCGGATTATATCGCGTTTGAAACGGATAGCTTCGGCTGCTACGCTCTTTACGACCCGCTTATCGAAAAGGAGCCCGAAACTCCCGATACGCCCGTTACTCCCGATACTCCGGACGCCCCCGTCGCACCCGTTACCCCGACGGCTAAGAAAAATAATACCTTAAAGGCTAAGGGTAAAACCGTTCGGCTTAAGGCTAAGACCTTAAAGAAAAAGAAGGTTACCGTTAAGCGTAAAAAGGCAGTTACCGTTAAGAACGCCAAGGGTAAGGTAAGCTATAAAAAGGCTAAGGGCAATAAGAAAATCAAGGTTGCAAAGAACGGTAAAATTACTGTCGCAAAGGGCTTAAAGAAGGGCACTTACAAGGTAAGAATCAAGGTTAAGGCTGCCGGAAAAGGCTTATACAGACCCGCAACCAAAACCGTAACCGTTAAGATAGTAGTTGAATAAAACAACTTAAAAAAATAATAAAAGACGGCGTTTGCCGTCTTTTATATTTCGCCTAAAAGTTTGTATAAAAGCGCGTAAAGCGTTTTAGCTTCCTCTTTCGTGAGGTTAACGCATTTACCCATCTGAACGGGAACCTCGACCGCCTCGTCCCTGAGCGCGTCGCCTTTTTCGGTTATCGAAACTATAAGATTTCTCTCGTCCTCCTTTGAACGCTCCCTTGTGATATACCCTTTTTTTTCAAGCTTTTTGAGAAGGGGAGTGAGAGTACCCGAATCGAGAAAAATACTTTCGCCGAGTTCCTTTACGTTTATGCGCCTTCTTTCCCAGAGCACCATCATCGTAATATATTGGGTATATGTTAAATCAAGCCTGTCGAGAAAAGGCTTGTACCTTTTTACAACCTCTTTAGAGCAAGCGTAAAGAGGGAAGCATAGCTGATTTTCAAGCTTAAGCGAGTCGTATTTATCCTGCATAGTGAGTCCCCTTATTATTAGTACAATTAGATTGTATAAAATAAAATTGCATTTGTCAACAGTTGATGCTGCAAATGCAATTTCTTTTATATTTTATTTATAAATGTATTCTCTGTGAACTCTCGGTGAGATACGGCAGGGAAGCTCGTAATTAAAGGAATACGCCGCCTCGCTGACCTCCTCCATAGTCAGGGAAGCACCGCCCTGACTTCCTACAAGAACGACCTCGTCCTCGATTTCAGCCTCGGGTATATCGCTTACGTCTACTATAATCTGGTCCATAGTGACTCTTCCGAGAATAGGCGCGTACTTACCGCGGATAATAACTCTGCCCTTGTTTGAAAGACATCTCGGATAACCGTCGGCATAGCCTACCGAAACCGTAGCAACGCGCGTTTCTCTGTCGGTAACGTACGTTCCGCCGTAAGAGATTTCGCGTCCGGCTCCGAGCGTTTTTATGTGAGTAATGTGCGTTTTCCAGCTCATAACGGGTCTGATGTCGAGAAGGCTTTTATCAACGTCTCCCGACGGGTAAAGACCGTAGGTCGTAATACCCATACGGCACATATCGTAATACCTGTCGAATACCATAATTCCCGCGCTGTTGTTAATATGCTTAATAGGAATGCTCACGCCTCTTCTTTCAAGCATTTCAATAAACGTATCGAAGCGCTCTCTCTGCTTTATCGCTCTCGTTAAATCGCTTTCGTCGGCAGTAGCGAAGTGAGAAAAAATACCCTCGGCGTATATGCCGTCAAGCATAGCGATTTTTTTACAGATATCGGCGTCGTCCTCAGTGACCTGAAAGCCGATTCGGCTCATTCCCGTGTCAACGCAGAAATGGAAGGGAACACGCTTGCCCTGCTTTACCGCCTCGGCTGAAAGCTTTTCGGCGTCGTTATAACGGAAAATGGGTATGCGGATATCCTCTTTAACGCAGAGCCCGAAATCGCTCGGAGATACGTAGCCGAGAATAAGCACGGGAGTTTTAATATCCGCTTCCTTAAGCTCGAGCGCCTCCTCAACGCACGCAACGCCGAAGAAGTCGCATTTTCCGTCAAGGAATTTTCCTATCTCTACCGCGCCGTGACCGTAGGCGTTAGCCTTGATTACCTCTAAAAGCTTAACCCCTTCGGGGAGCTTTTTCTTCGCGTTTTCGATGTTA
>JAILGO010000175.1 GCA_024696725.1 Eubacterium sp.
TCTGCACCTTATTTATGTAAGAGAGCGCCTTTTCGGCGTCATCGGTACAGAGCTGACATCCCGTAGAGTCATAGACCTTATATCCGTTATATTCCTTAGGGTTATGAGACGCGGTTAGCATAACGCCGCACGAGCAGCCGAGAAACGATACGGAAAAGCTCAGTACGGGAACGGGAACGAGGTATTCAAAAAGATATACCTTAAGTCCGCAGGATGCGAATATTCCGGCGGCAGTCGAGGCGAAAGCCGCAGAGTTATTACGCGAATCGTAAGCGAGTACGACGGACTGAGAGCCGCCGAGCTCATTTTTAATATAGTTCGCTATACCATAGGTAGCCTTACCGACGGTGTACTTATTCATACGGTTAGTACCTGCGCCCATAATGCCTCGCAGACCGCCTGTACCGAAGGATAAATCCTTATAGAATCTGTCCTCAATTTCCTTTTCGTCTTTAATTGACTCAAGCTCTTCTCTCGTTTTTTCGTCAAAGCTCAGCCATTCATTATACTTTTCACGATAGCCCATAATTACCCCGCGTTATTTTTTCTTATTCTTTTTAAGCGCCTTTCTCGCTTCGAGCTCTGCCTTTTCAGCCTCGAGCTTAATTCTGGCCTGCTCCTGAGCCTCAGCCTCCTCAGCTTCTGCGGAAGCCTTAGCCTCGTCATACATCGAGGCAATCTCATCAAGCTTGCTGTAATTTTCGTTTTGCTTCAGGAATTTTTCAGCGTCGTTATAAGGCTTGGCGGCGCGGTTAAACTTAGCGAACTCATCCATAAGAGCCTTCTGCTTTTTCTGCGCCGCGCTCTTTTCGGCGATAAGCGCCTTAGCTGCGTCCTTATTCTTAGCCTTGTCTGCCTCGAAAATCTGTTTATCAAGCTCGTCCTCTCTGTCAAAGAGAGCGGTAAGAGCGTTCATATCAGGCTTTACGAAAGCGTTAACCGTACCGTAATACTTGTCATAAGCGCGCTTTGCGGAGAGCTTGCTCTTTGCGAATTCAATTCTGAACGAGCGGAATTCCCTCTCCTCCTCGGTGCGCTTGGGAAGCGCTTTAGCCTCCTTGATTTCAGCACGCACGGTATCAATATTAATAGCGTCGATAAAGCCGAGCTCCTGAGAATATATATCACGGTAAACCTCAAGCTTATGTCTGCCGAGAGCAGAATTGAATTTTTCGAGCTCTTTACATACGAAACCGGAAATATCAATTTCCTCATTAAAGTTAAGAGCCGCTTTATAAGCTTTTTTACCTTCCTTCTTTGAAGCGGCGGTGCTGAGATATTCAGCCTTTGAAGTGCTCTTCGGCTGAGCGACAGACATCTCTCTCGCGTTTTCAACGAGGTCGATAGCCTCGACGAGCTGTCTGTTCTTAAGCGCGCCGTTAGAATAGTCCTCAAAGAGAGCGCGTATCTGAAGTACGCGGATTACGCTCTTCTGCTTTTTCTCGTCAAAGTCATAGAAGAAGTACGGCACAACGTTAAGGAACGCGCCGACGGCAGCCATAATTATAAGAGCGGGAAGGAATTTATAAAGAAGGTCGGGCTGTCCCTTTTCGATATCAAGAATATCGAAGGGCTTTTCATATCCGTTACCCTCGAAGATACCGAACTTCTGCTGAACCGCGGGAAGTACTGCTGAGGTTGCAAGAGTTACGATATTACCGATAGTCGCAACCGCCGCGAACATACCGTCGATTCTCTCGCCGGATTTATACTGCTGGAAGTCGCGGATATCAGCCTGAATAGCAGGAGTAGTAATCTGTTCAACGGAGCCGAAAAGATAGTTAGCCCAGATACAAACGACGAGCCACCAGAAGCTCTTTACGTTAACTATCATAAGAAGAATACATACTATATTCATTACGTTAACGGTAATAAGCACCTTCTTCTTTCCGAAGCGTTTTACGAAGAACGGCGCGAAAAGCATACCCCACAGCGACGCGTTACCTATAAGAGTCCACGCGACAGCGTACTGATTACCGCTTGCGGTATGGCCGTAGCTCTGATTAAAGAGGAGAATATTCGAGTAGGAAAGCTCAAGGAAGCCGAGCCATCCCGCGAGAGAGATAATCCAGAAATACTTATTCTTCGCGACTTCTTTTAGAGCGTCGATAAAGCGAATCTGAATAGTATGGGTTTTAGCCTGAACAATCTTCTCTTTAGTATTACCCCATACTACGATAGTAAGACCTATACCGAGCACGGCATAGATAGGGTACGTAATTCTGTAAACTATAAGATTTGTCTGGTCGTTATCGGCGAAATACTGAGCGATAACAGGGTTAAGGATATTCATTATTGAAGGAGCGAGCGAATATACGACCGCCTTAACCGCGAGAACGTCGGTTCTTTCCTGAGTATTCGGAGAGAGAACGTGGATTAGGTTTTCGTACGCGTCACGGAAAAAATTAAAGAAGAAGTGAAGCGCAAGGTTACAGATAAATACGACCGCAACCTTAATCCAGTAGCCCTTGTCGTAACCGAAAATCTTACCCGGGAAGAGATAATACATCTGCTGATAAGGGAACCAGACGTAAACGATTGCTATGAGAGCAGTAGGAATACCCATCGAAAGCAGATACGGTCTGTACTTACCGCCCTTACCTCTCGTATTATCTATCATATTCGCTCTTATTCCCGTAAGCGGAATATTAAGAAGCGTAGCGATAAGATAAATAATATAGCTATGCGCGGGACCGACGCCGATTGCTGTAGATACGATAATATTCGTAGTGCTTACAATCAGAGTAGAGCCAAGCTGAATAATGAAATATGCGCCGATACCGCCGAAGGAATACGCCGCAATTTCTTTAAACGACATATACTTGCCGTGCGGCGGCTCTTTCCAGTAAAAGCGCACGTTATTTACCAATGCGGTAACTTTTTCTTTCATAATTACTCCCCTTTTACAAAATTATACATTTATTATAGCATATAGTTTTTAATTATACAATAAAAAAGAACCGATAATTCATCGCTGACTATCGGTTCAGGCTATAAGTGTTTCTTATCTGTCATTTCTTCTCTCGCAAGAAACATACGCGGGGTCGCTCATCGCAAGAATGTGCGCGCACTTCATTAAAAGCTTATACATTTTTGCTCCCTCCTTTTCTTAAGTTGCACACATTATAGCGCCGTCGAACGAAAAGTCAAGAAGAAAAATATATAGTTTATTTTTAGTTTATAAACTCTTTAAAGTTCAATTTTTACGCTTCCTCCGCTGTACGAAGAAACGACTACGGAATTGTCCTCTAATGAATAGGATTTACACGACCGGCAAGGCTTGAAAAGAAGCGAGGAAGCGTCTCGTGCGGCGCTGCTGTCGCTGTAAACCGGCTCGGAAAGACCTTCTTTTTTAAGGTCCTTATAAGTCATACCGAAGAAGAGAAGCTTAGTTCCCTTATTGTCGTAATACTCGGTTACGGGGTCAAGGTAAAGCCACTCGCCCTTAATCTCTGCCTGAACGAGTCCCCAGGCGGTATTTGCGGCGTCGGCTGCGGTAACGTAGCACGCCTTATGACCGCTTACAAGAAGAAGATAAGTAAGAAGCTGAGCGTAGGAAAAAGAGGTTCCGCTTCCGTCGATAAGAGTATCGTAGCAGGTGGGACTTTTATCCTCAACGAGCTGAACGTGGGAAGCGATATATGCGTAAAGCTTAACCGTATAGATATCGGCGTTCGGAGAAAAGCACGCCTCGTTAATTTCCTTAATCTTATTGTCGAACGCTTTTACCGCCTTAAGATGCTCCTCCTTTTCGTTAACGTAGGTTATGCTGAGTCCCGATTTATCCTCGTTAAGCGTGACGTCTTTAACGAGCTGGTTAAGAGGAAAGGAGGTATAGTAAAGACGAAGCACCTTTTCGGAAAGTCCGGTATTCATTCTTACGCTGTCGCCGTAGGAAAGCACGGTCTCGCAAAGGCTTTTATACGCGTCGACGGTGCTCGAATCGTAGCTCTCGTAAGCGGAATCGTAAACGGGAGTTATATAAAGCTTTTCGTCGGCGCTCTTTTCCTTTTCACCGCCCGAGCAACCGAAGAAGCACAGAGCGACGGTTAAAAAACAGAGCAGTATACTGATAGTTTTCTTCATATTTACACCTTGATTTCGGAAAGCACCTCGCCGACCTTACCGTGAATTACAAGGTCCGCATACGAGTCGGCGGGAGTTTTATCCTTATTAATTAAAACGAAGCGGTCGCCGCGGTAATAGCGGATAAACGAAGCTGCAGGATAGACGTTAAGCGACGTACCCGCAACGATAAGACAGTCGGCGTTTGAAATCTCAAAGAGAGCGCCGTTTATCGTATCGTTATCGAGTCCCTCCTCGTATAAAACGACGTCAGGCTTAATTAGTCCGCCGCACTCGCAGCGCGGAACGCCCTCGGAACTCTTAATAAACTCAGCGGAATACGACCTTTTACATTTCATACAGTAGTTACGGTGAACGCTGCCGTGTAGCTCAAGCACTCTTACTGAGCCTGCCTTCTGATGAAGACCGTCGATATTCTGGGTAACTACGGCGGAGAGCTTTCCCGCTCTTTCAAGCTCGGCAAGCTTAAGGTGAGCGGCGTTAGGCTCTGCGTCGAGCGCAAGCATTTTATCACGGTAAAAATTATAAAAATACTCCGTATTAGTATCGAAAAATGTACGGCTTAAAATCTCCTCCGGCGGATAGTCGTACTTCTGATTATAGAGACCGTCGACCGAGCGGAAATCAGGTATTCCGCTTTCGGTAGAAACTCCCGCACCGCCGAAGAATACTATTCGGCTGCTTTTATCTATAATTTCCTGAAGAGTCATAATTCACCTAAAAATTCATATTGTTCCAGCCCCATTTATCCGTCTCGGCGTACTTAACGTAGGTACGCTCGGCAGGGACTCCGAGAAATTCCTCGGCGATACCGCAGAGCTCTATAGTAAGGTCTCTGTACGCGCTGTCGGAGGTTGAGCCGAAAATCGAAACCTCAAACATTGCGCACAGGTTGTCGCTTCCCTTAAAATACATAGCCGACGGCTCGTCGATATTCACCATAAGCCAGCCCTCTGTCTTACCCGGGATACATTCTATAGCCTTACCGAGCTCGGCTTTCAACGCCTCTTTATTCCCGGTTACAAGAGATGAATTTGTTTTAACATTAATGAAAGGCATAATAACACTCCTTAAAATTGATATAATTATTATATAATTTAAGCGTGTAAAAATCAATAAAATAATTATTGAATCTTGTTCGCTAATGTGCTAAAATCATTGAAAAAAGGAGGTACGGATATGAATATATGGCACGATATATCACCTAAGAGAATTAAAAAGGATAAGTTTTACGCTGTTATCGAGATTTCAAAGGGCGGAAAAAACAAGTACGAGCTTGATAAGGAAACGGGTATGCTTAAGCTTGACCGCGTACTTTTTACCTCTACTCACTATCCTGCTAACTACGGTTTTATTCCACGGACTTACGCGGCTGACAAGGACCCGCTCGACGTTCTCGTCCTCTGCAGCGAGATTATAAGACCGATGACGATAGTTGAGTGCGTACCTATCGGAGTTCTTATAATGGAGGACGGCGGAGCGCGCGACGAAAAGATTATCGCCGTTCCCGTAAACGACCCGAATTATAGCTTCTATAACGATATAGACCAGCTCCCGCCTCACAGATTCGAGGAGATAAAGCATTTCTTTGAGGTCTACAAGAGCCTTGAGCACGATAAAAACACGAGCGTTACCGAGGTTAAGCCGAGAGCGGTCGCAGAGGAAATTATTCAGTCCTGTATCGACAGCTATATTGAAAACTTCCAGTTATGATTGTTTTTGTTATAATCGCCTGTATTATCGCTCTCACTGTTACAACGCTTCTTATTCAAAGGACAAGGCTCGTATATCCGATATGGTGCTGCGCTTTTATGGCGACAATACTTCTTATTACAATAAAGATAAGCTTCAACAATCCCGTTTATAAATTTATCGGTAAGAATATGCTGAGCCTATATCTTCTTCACTTTATACCGATTAACGTACTCGGCGCGACAGCTCTCGCAAAGGAAAGTAAATACCTGTTCGTTATACTTTGTATTGCGGTTTCCTTCGCGCTTGCCGTACCGTTTACAATGCTTACGGATAAGGTAACCGACAAAATATTCAACATGCAATAAAAAAACTGCTATGCTTTTCGCATAGCAGCTTTTTATTATTCTTCGATATTTTCCTCAGGAGCTTCGTCAGCCTCTGCGGCTTCCGTAACCTCTTCAGCTTCTATAGCCTCTGAAGTCTCGGTTTCAACTGTTTCGGCAGGAACTTCCTCGACTGCCGCGGGAGACTCCTCCTCGGTTTCGGGAAGCTTTCCTTCGGTCATAAGCGCCTTGAATTCCTCGCCCGTAAGCTTTTCTCTTTCAATAAGCGTAAGCGCAACGAGCTCAAGCTTATCGTAGTTCTCCCTAAGAATACTCTCGGTCTTTTCGTAAGCCTCGCGCATAAGGCGTTCAACCTCAGCGTCGATTCTTGCGCCCGTTTCCTCGGAATAGTTATTAACCTGACCGTAGTCTTTACCAAGGAATACCTGATTATTTCCTTCGTCGTATACTACGGGACCGATAGCGTCGGTCATACCGTAGCGCTTAACCATATTACGGCAGATTTCGCTCGCGTGCTGAAGGTCGTTCGACGCGCCGGTTGAAATATCACCGAGAGCGACAGCCTCCGCAACGCGTCCGCCAAAGAGCGAGAGAAGCTCGTTTAACATATCCTGACGGGACTCATAATTCTCCTCGTCGGGAGTA
>JAILGO010000187.1 GCA_024696725.1 Eubacterium sp.
ATGAGAATAGTTCTTGATTAAACACATTTAACAATAAAAAAGAGGGCGTGAAGCCCTCTCTTTTTTATGCTGATTTTTTCTTTCCGAGAACAAGCTTAAGCACGAACAGAGTCGCGACCATAAGCACGATTGATACGGGAAGCGCGATAAACGCCGACTTTACAAAGCCTGCTACGATATAACCTACGAACGATACGCCCGCAACCGTAAGCGCGTACGGAAGCTGAGTCGATACGTGGTTGATATGGTTACACTGCGCGCCTGCCGAAGCCATAATCGTTGTATCCGAAATCGGTGAGCAGTGGTCGCCGCAAACTGCGCCCGCCATACACGCCGATACGCCGATGATAGCCATTTTTCCGTCAGCTCCCGAGAATACCGAAAGCACGATGGGAATAAGTATACCGAATGTACCCCATGAAGTACCCGTCGCAAAGGAAAGACCTACGGCGATAAGGAAGATAATCGCGGGAAGCAGCATCTGGAAGCCGCTTGCCGAGCCCTCGATAAGCTGAGAAATGAATATCTTAGCGCCGAGAGAATCTGTCATAGTCTTTAATGTCCATGCGCAGACAAGGATTAGAATAGCAGGAGTCATTGCGTTAAAGCCCTCGGGAATAGCGGACATACAATCCTTAAATGAGATAACGCGTCTGCAAAGGAAATAGATAATTGCGAAGATTATAGTAATGAACGAGCCGAATACAAGACCTACGGAAGCGTCGCTGTTAGAGAACGCGCCGATAAAGTCGTGGTAGCAATCCTCTCCGCTTGTAAAGAAGCCGCCCGAGTAAATCATACCGATAACGCACGCTACGATAAGGAATACTACGGGTATAATAAGGTCGATAACCTTACCCTTTTCGTTTACCTTAGCGCCTGCTTCGTCGGCGAGCTTTTCAAGAGTCTCCTTAACTCCGTTCTTTTCAGCGTCAGCCTCATACTTTTTCATCGGACCGTAATCGAATTTTGCTACGGCGATGAATATCATCATAACGATAGTAAGAAGCGCGTAGAAGTTAAACGGAATAGCCTGAATAAAGAGGCTCATACCGTTATCAACACCTGCGCCCTTTGCGAAGCCAGCAACGGCAGCCGCCCAGGACGAAATAGGAGCTATAATACATACGGGAGCTGCGGTAGCGTCGATAAGATAAGCAAGCTTTTCTCTTGAAATATTCTTCTTATCCGTTACGGGACGCATTACGGAGCCGACCGTAAGACAGTTAAAATAGTCGTCTACGAAAATAAGCACACCGAGCGCGGTAGTAGCAAGCTGAGCGCCTATCCGCGAATTAATATGCTTCGCTGCCCACCGACCGAACGCCGCGGAGCCGCCCGTTTTGTTCATCATGGCTACGAGAGCGCCGAGAAGAACGAGGAAGATTATAATACCGATATTGTAGCTGTCGGCTACGGTGTCGATAAAGCCTTCCTTGAACACGTGAACGACTGTCGTTTCAAAGTTAAAGCTTGAGTAAATAAGTCCTCCGGCGAGAATACCGAGGAAAAGCGAGGAATAAACCTCTTTAGTGATAAGAGCGAGAACGATAGCAATAATTGCGGGAAGCAGCGACCAGAAAGTTGCGTACTGCTTTACGCTCTCACGAACCTTGGCGATAGCGGTTTTAATGTTAGATTCAAAATCGCTGTCGTAGGTAAGATTGTCCGCGTAGCTGTCAACGTAGGCGTTTGCATCCTCCTCGGAAGAAAGGTCGTATTCAACAACCTCTCCGTCCATATCAACCGATACGGCGGCGCCGTCTTCGGCAAATGCGGAAATTCCGCCGAACGCGCCGAGAGAAAGAGCAATAACTACGGCTATGAGCAGCGATAATACCACGGAGCTTTTAGCCTTGGAAAACATATTAATTCCTCCCCATTGATAATTTAGTGATTTAACACTTTAATATGCTAACGCATTAATTTTATCATAAGAGAGGTATAATGTCAAAGAAAAAATAATTAAAAATCTTCTTATTGTATATTAACCCGTTACAAGAGATAGCTTTTTATAAGCTCCGAATCGTCAGGCTCGAGAGTTACAAGGTTCTGTTTTATATCGCAGTCAAGCCTTAAAACATC
>JAILGO010000010.1 GCA_024696725.1 Eubacterium sp.
AGTCGCCTATTCTCGGGTCAAGGCACACGCCCTCAACAATACTTTTAGAATCAAGTCCGAGCGTTTCGGAATATGTGTCAAGCTCGTTGAAATATGCAACTCTCAAAGCGAATTTTAATAATGTGCCTAACGATATTATAACCGCGATTGTTGAAGCAAACGATACCCGTAAGGATTTTATTGCGAATAGAATTCTGAGTAAAAAGCCCGAAACGGTCGGTGTTTTCCGTCTTACTATGAAGGCTGACAGCGATAATTTCAGACAGTCCTCGATTCAGGGCGTTATGAGCCGGTTAATTGACGCAGGCGTTAAGGTCGTTATATATGAGCCGACGATTAAAGCAGACGAATACATGGGCTGCAAAGTGGTTAATGATTTAAAGGAATTTAAGGCTTTAAGCGATGTTATTATTGCTAACAGATATAACGGCGCACTAAGCGACGTTAAGGATAAAGTCTATACAAGAGACCTGTTTATGAGGGACTGAGAGCTATGAAAAAAAATGATTTACCGCTAATCAGCATTATAGTCCCCGTTTATAAGTCTGAAGAGTTTCTTGACCGCTGTGTTGAAAGCATTGTAAACCAGACCTATAAAAATCTCGAAATAATACTTGTTGACGACGGCTCGCCTGACAGCTCGCCAAAAAAGTGTGATTCGTGGGCGGAAAAGGACAGCAGGATTAAAGTCGTTCATAAAGAAAACGGCGGCGCTTCCTCCGCAAGAAACGCCGGACTTGATGCCGCAAACGGCGATTTTATCGGATTTGTTGACGATGATGACTACATTGAGCCGATTATGTATGCCGAAATGATGAAGAATATTGTTAAAAACGACGCTGACGCCGCACGTTGCGGGATTGACCGCGTTTATCCTTCAGGCAAGGTAGAAGAATGGGGAACGGGGAACAGCGGCGTAGTTGTTGCGGATAATAAACAGCTTTTAAAGGATGTCGGCGAAGCCGCAGGTATCGTTCCGGTTCATGTCGGTAATAAGCTGTTCAGAAAAGACTGTATAAAAAACGTCAGATTTAACTCTGCGTTCAGATTCGGTGAGGATAAGCTGTTTAATTTTGAAGTCGCTGAGAACGTTTCAAAAATGGTTTATCAGGATATTAACTATTATCATTACTTTTTTAATTCTGATTCGGTTACGGTTAAAGAGCTAAGCGAGAGCAATTTTGACGAGCTTAAGGTAATGGACATCATGATAGAAAGAGCAGACGACGACGTAAAGCCGTACTGCATTAAAGGCAGCGTTTATAAATCGTTTATACTGCTTAGAAGGATTAGCTGCGGTAAAAGCTGCCGCGACCGCTTCGGCGAAATCCGTTCAAGAATAATAAAAAACAAAAAAGCAATTTTCAAAAGCGGTATTTATTCAAACGCCACAAAGTTAAAAACTCTTCTTCTTTTGCTCTCGCCGAACATTTATAAGTTGGTTGTGAGAATTTATTCTAAGAGGAAGTATTCGTAACGGGGGGAATATGGAACCGTTAATTTCAGTAATCGTTCCGGTTTATAACGTCAGTAAATATCTTGACCGATGCGTTGAAAGCATAGTAAACCAGACGTATAAAAATCTTGAAATAATTCTTGTTGACGACGGCTCGCCCGATAACTGTCCCGCCATTTGCGACGAGTGGGCTCAGAAGGACAGCCGAATACAGGTAATTCATAAAGAAAACGGCGGCGTTTCATCAGCAAGAAACGCCGGTCTTGACGCCGCAAACGGCGTTTATATCGCCTTTGTTGACAGCGACGATTATATCAGCAGCGAGATGTACCAGATTCTTGTTAAGCTCGTTGTTGCCGAAAACGCGGACGTAGGCTCTTGTAACATTGCCTTAAGAGAAGAAAACGGCGAAATCAGACCCTCGGTTCATTTCGGTGATAAAACAGTAGAGGGCGGCGATAATATCGTTAAGGATTACCTGACTTACGGTCTTTGCGACCCCGGAGTACCGAATAAGCTTTATTCATCGCGTATCATTCCCGCTTCGCTTCGTTTTGACGAAAACAGAAAAATAGGAGAGGATTACCTCTTTAATTACTATGTCTTTAAGCTCGCCGAAAAGGTCTGTACTATCAGCACGGAGCTGTATTATTACTGCTTTGAAAGAGACGATTCCGCGGTGCATTCAAACTCTGAGGAGATGTTTTTGCGCTGGCAGAATACGAAACAGATTCTCGGCGATTTAAAAGGTAGCGGAGATTTGTATTCAGCCTGCCTTAAGCGTTACGCAAACGAGCTACTCTGCTGCTGCAGAGAGCTTCTCCGCAGCAATGACACGGAGCTTAAAAAATCGCTCTATCCGTTATTTGTTGAAGAAATAAGAGAAAACGGCGACTCCTTTGCCTCTTTAGAGTTATCCTCTAAGAACAAGCTGAGTCTTGGTTTGCTTCGCAGTTTTCCCGGATTGTTTAAAATATCTTATTCATTTTTTAAAAATTTTCGATAATTTGAATCGGTAGCTATATGAAAGAATTAAAAAAATCAGATGAAAGAAAATACGGAGTGTTACTGAATTACGTGCAAATCGGTTTGCACGTTGTATTCAGTCTGCTTTATACTCCGTTAATGATTCGTCTCCTCGGAAAAAACGAGTACGGACTTTACGGAACCGTTATGTCGTTTATCGGACTCCTTGATTTACTGACTATGGGCTTCGGCAATTCGTATATTAAGTTTTATTCTAAGTATAAAATAGCAGGAGAACACGATAGAATTAAAAGATTTAACGCTTTATATACCTCTGTTTTTCTTGTAATATCGTCTATCGCGCTTATCTTAGG
>JAILGO010000070.1 GCA_024696725.1 Eubacterium sp.
CAATAACGATTACAGGGAAATACTCAGTAAAAACGGCTTGACTCTGAGCGGTCTTTCGCCCGACTCAAGACTCGTTGAAACCGTTGAGCTTTCGGACAGGGATTTTTATATCGGCGTTCAGTATCACCCCGAATTCAAAAGCAGACCAAATAAGCCTCATCCGCTTTTTATCGGATTTGTAGGCGCTTCTTTAAAGGAGAAATAATATGCTTACCCCTAATATGAATTACGCTAATCTTAAGGATTCATATTTGTTTTACAATATAGCCAAGAAAACGGAAGCCTATCTTAAAAATAATGTACTCGTTCAACACATTTATAAGCTCGGGATAGGCGACGTTTCTCTTCCCCTGTGCAGTGCGGTAATTACCGCGCTGCACAGCGCGGTCGACGACCAGTCGAAAAAAGAAACCTTCAGTGGATATCTCGACGAATGCGGAGCTGACTTTCTCCGCGAGGCGATTGCGAAGCATTATAAAAAACGCGGCGTAGAGCTTGAAACGGACGAGGTGTTTGTTTCAAGCGGCGCGAGCGACGAGCTCGGCGATATACTCGACCTGTTCGATAAAAGCAGCAGCGCTATGGTGATTGAGCCCGCTTATCCCGCTTACGTCGACGCCAATATTATCGCAGGACGCGATATTATTCATTATCACGCCGCTGAAAAGGATATGTTCGCGCCTTATCCCGACGTGAGCTTAAAGGCGGATATAATCTATATTTGCTCTCCCAATAATCCGACGGGAGCGGTTTTTACAAGGGATAAGCTCAGGGCGTGGGTCGACTATGCGAACGATAACGGCTCCGTCATTCTCTTTGACGCGGCGTATGAAGCGTTTATTGAGGACGATGAGATACCTCACAGTATATTTGAAATCGACGGCGCAAAAACCTGCGCCGTGGAAATCTGCTCGCTCTCTAAAACGGCAGGCTTTACCGGAACGAGGCTCGGCTATACGGTTATTCCGAAAACGCTTGAAAGAAAAGGAATGAACCTTAATTCAATGTGGGTCCGTAACCGTACTACTAAAACCAACGGCGTTTCTTATATTATTCAAAAGGGCGCAGCCGCGGTATTTACTGACATGGGACAGCGGGAGATTAAGGAAAATATTGCCGTTTACAGAGAAAACGCAAGGGTTCTTATGAGCGCGCTCGACGAAGCGGGCGTATGGTATTGCGGCGGAAGAAACGCGCCGTATATCTGGATGAAATGCCCCAAAAATATGTCGAGCTGGGAATTCTTCGACCTGCTTCTCAACGAGATTCAGGTGGTCGGCACTCCGGGCGTCGGCTTCGGTGAAAACGGCGACGGCTACTTCCGTTTTACAACCTTCGGAGACCCCGACGACACTAAAACAGCCGCAGAAAGATTAGTGAAGCTATTAAGGAGCTGATACAATGATTTACCCCGACGGATATAAAAGCAAGCTTACTCAGCGCGAAACGCAGTACGCGATTAAAACGGTTAAGGATACCTTTCAGCAAAAGCTCGGTAAGGCGCTGAATCTCGACCGCATTACCGCTCCGCTTATGGTAACCAGGGCGAGCGGAATAAACGACGACCTCAACGGCGTTGAGCGCAAGGTACATTTCACGATGAAGAATATTGAGGGCGAAGCCGAGGTCGTTCAGTCGCTCGCCAAGTGGAAAAGAATGGCGCTCTATAAATACGGTTATAAGCACGGCGAGGGAATCTATACGGATATGAACGCTATCCGCCGCGACGACGATACGGATAATCTTCACTCACTCTTCGTCGACCAGTGGGACTGGTGCAGAGTAATAACGAAAGAGGAGAGAAACGCTGAATTTCTTAAGGAAATCGTTAAAAGGATTGTTGACGCAATCGTTGATACAAATGAAGCCGTAAAGGAAAAATATCCCGTGCTGAGCTTTGAAATGAGCAGGGAAGTATACTTTATAACGACTCAGGAAATGGAGGATATGTATCCCGAACTTACGCCGGGAGAACGCGAGAACGCGGTAGTAAAGGAGCACGGCACGGTGTTCATTCAAAAAATCGGCGGCGCCCTCAGAAGCGGAAAAAAGCACGACGGACGCGCTCCCGATTACGACGACTGGGAGCTTAACGGCGACATTTTCGCTTGGAACGATACTCTCGGCTGCGCGTTTGAAATATCCTCTATGGGAATCCGCGTCGACGCGGAAAGTCTGCACCGCCAGCTTGAAACAGAGGGTTGTCCTGAGCGCGAGCGCTTTCCGTTTCACAGTATGATTCTTGACGGAACGCTTCCGCTTACAATCGGCGGCGGCATCGGCCAGTCGAGACTCTGTATGCTTCTTCTTCAGAAGGCGCATATCGGCGAGGTGCAGTGCGCCGTATGGTCGGATGAAATGAGAGATGAGTGCGAAAAACACGGAATAATATTATTATAAAAAAACAGCGTGTAGTTCATCTTGAATTGCACGCTGAATTTGTTATAATATAAGTATCAAATATCAGGAGCAAGCTATGGAAAAGATTTTAGTTCTCGACTTCGGCGGCCAGTATAATCAGCTTATCGCCCGCCGCGTCCGCGATAACCGCGTATATGCGGAAATACTTCCGTTTACGACCGACCTTGAAACGATAAGGAAGAATAAGTATAAGGGTATAATTTTTACGGGCGGACCGAATTCTGTTTTTGATATGTCCTCGCCGCATTATTCGCGCGATATTCTTGAGCTCGGCGTTCCCGTTCTCGGAATCTGCTACGGCTGTCAGCTTATTGCGTGGATGGAAAACGGTACGGTGAGCACAGCGCCCGTTTCGGAATACGGAAAGGTTGAGCTTACTAAAAAGCCGTCTGCGCTGTTTGAAAATATCCCCGAAAAGTCAATCGTCTGGATGAGCCATACCGACTATATTTCATCGGCGCCCGAGGGCTATGAGGTGATAGCCTCAACGCCCGACTGTCCGTGCGCGGCTATGCAGAATCAGAAGAAGAATATCTACGCCGTTCAGTTTCACCCCGAGGTAACTCACAGCGAATACGGCGAACAGATTTTATATAATTTCCTCTACTCCGTCTGCGGCTGTAAGGGCGAGTGGGTAATGGATAATTTTATCGGCGATACGGTGGAAAAGCTGAGAAATCAGATAGGCGATAAAAAAGTTATTCTCGGCCTCTCAGGCGGCGTCGATTCCTCCGTTGCCGCGGGACTTCTTTCGCGCGCCGTCGGAAAACAGCTTACCTGCGTATTCGTCGACCAGGGCTTAATGCGAAAGGACGAGGGGGATTTCGTCGAAAAGACTTTCACCTCGCTTTTCGATATGAATTTTGTACGCGTAAACTGCGGAGCGCATTTTCTTGAGAAGCTTAAGGGCATAACGGACCCCGAGCAGAAGAGAAAGATTATCGGAACGGAATTTTTTAACGTGTTCTGGAATGAAATAAGAAAACAGAACGACAGGGAATTCTTTGCACAGGGTACGATATATCCCGACTGTATTGAAAGCGGAAAGGGCGACGCCGCGGTAATAAAAACGCACCATAACCGCGTTAATACTCCCGACGACGTCGAGTTTCTCGGAATAATCGAGCCGCTTGCCGACCTCTTTAAAGACGAGGTAAGAAGAGTCGGCGAAAAGCTCGGAATACCTAAGGAGCTCGTGTGGCGCCAGCCGTTTCCCGGTCCCGGACTCGGCGTTCGTATTATAGGCGAAATCACTGAGGAAAAGGTGAAGCTGCTTCAGGAGGCGGATTTTGTTCTGCGTGACGAAATGAGTAAAAACGGCTATGAAAGCAAGCTCGCACAGTTCTTCTGTGTGCTTCCTGACGTTAAGACCGTCGGCGTTATGGGTGACCACAGAACCTACGAAAATCTTATTATTATAAGAGCCGTTACAACCGACGATTTTATGACTGCCGACTGGGCGAAAATCCCTTACGATATTCTCGCAAAGGTATCTAACAGAATAACCAACGAGGTAAAGGGGATAAACCGCGTCGTCTACGACATAACCTCAAAACCGCCCGCAACGGTTGAATACGAATAATTCCGTATTAATAAACAATTTAATTTTTTTTGTTTATCAATTGACAAAATACTATAAATTGTATATACTTTAAGAGTAATCAGTGCAATGGCACAAAATATTATGAAAGGAGAATGTATTATGGGATATGATGAAATCGCTTCCGGCGCAAGCGCAGGCGCGTCCGCAGTCAGCGGCATAATTTCGCTTGCAATTAGTATTTTATATATTATCGCTATGTGGAAGCTGTTTGAAAAGGCCGGAGAGGAAGGCTGGAAAGCATTGATTCCGTTTTATAACGCGTACACTCTTGTAAAGATTGCGTACGGTAACGGAATTATGTTCCTTCTTCTGCTCATTCCCGTCGTTAATTTCGTGTTTATCTTTATCTATATGATAAACCTTGCGAAGGCTTTCGGTAAGTCGTCGGGCTTTGGTATAGGACTTGTATTCCTTGCTCCAATCTTTATGATGATTCTCGGCTTTGGCTCAGACCAGTATATCGGACCCAAGGGTGAGCCCGTGGCTCAGCAGGAATATGCTCCTCCGGTAAACAACGTTTATCCGCCGCAGGACAACTTCCCTCAGAACTGA
>JAILGO010000041.1 GCA_024696725.1 Eubacterium sp.
TCGCTTCGGGCGGCGCGGGAAAGGCGGAGCATTTCCTCGACGTGCTGACCGACGGAAAAGCCGACGCGGTTCTCGCCGCAAGTCTTTTCCACTTCAACGAACTTCCCGTGCCGGAGCTCAAAAAATATCTTTATGAAAATAATATTCCCGTAAGATTATAAAACCGCAGGAGGGCATTAGCCCTCCTTTTTTCTTTACAATTATGCCAATTTGTGATAAAATGTATTCGGCAAATATCCACTTTATTTAAAAGGAGAGATTTTTGTGAAAAAAGCTATTTCGGTTTTACTTTCGTTTATCCTGCTTACTACTCTTATCGCTTCATCGTTTACTGCGTATTCTCTCGGCAATAAACCGCCTTATCCGCTTCCTTCGTCGGGCGAATGCGGAGATAACGCTTCGTATACCTTTGACAGCGGAAGCGGGCTGTTAACAATAAGCGGAAGCGGTGAAATCACCGATTCTGCCTGGTATCAGGGACATGAAACCTCGTTTTACGTGTCTCCGTTCTTCGGTAATGCAGATATTAAGAAGGTCGTTATAAATAATGGAATTACTTATCTCGGCGACTGTACTTTTAATAGCTGTACGGGTATTACCTCGGTCAGCCTGCCCGACGGACTGACAGTAATCGGCGAGTCTGCTTTTTATAATTGCACCTCTCTTGCTGCCGTTAATTTCCCATCGTCATTAAAAAACGTAAAAAAAGATGCTCTTTATAATACGGCTTATTACAATAACGGCGCCCACTGGGAAAACGGCGTAATGTACGTAAACAATTTAATTGCAGCCGTAATTAATACCTCTTCAATAGCCGTAAAATCGGGCGTTAAAACAATACCTTCCGGTATGTTCAGCGGACTGAACAATCTTCAAAGTCTCAGTCTTCCCGTAACCGTTACGGAAATTGAGGAATATGCTTTTGAAAACTGTACGGGCTTAAAAAGCGTATCTGTTCCGAAAGGCGTAAGTGAAATACCTTACGGAGCATTTATGAACTGCATCAGCCTTAACAGCGTGACGCTTTCAAGCGGGTTGATTTCAATAGGGCAAAATGCCTTTAAGAACTGCAGCGCGCTTACGGCAGTTACAATTCCCGCAACCGTAAAAAGCATAGGAAAATATGCGTTTAGTGATTGCGGTTCTTTAAGTAGTATTAATCTTCCCAACAGCGTTGAAACCCTGGGAAGCGCAGCCTT
Source organism: Eubacterium sp. (assembly GCA_024696725.1). Taxonomy (GTDB): domain Bacteria; phylum Bacillota; class Clostridia; order Oscillospirales; family Acutalibacteraceae; genus Eubacterium_R. The sequence goes on from JAILGO010000041.1 coordinate 1,200, forward strand.
TTCCTCGTGCGGAGCGTTAAAGAAAGCAGTTTTAAGCAACAGTATTACGTCAATAGAATCGTATACTTTCAGAGATTGTAAGTCCTTGGAAAGTATTTATATTCCCGCCGGTGTAACCTTTTTCGGAAGCGATTCCTTTAAAGACTGTAAAAGCCTTAAAACTATTCTTTTCGGCGGAAGCGAAAGCCAGTATAATAGCATCAAAAAATTGGATTCGCCCGTTTATTACAGCTCGCCTGTAATCAAGTATAATTCGTCTAAACCGATTGTGAAAAAGAATAACCCCGTTGTTGCAAAAGGAAAAACGGTTAAGGTGAAAAGGAATAAAAAGACCGTAATAAAGAAATCAAAAGCATTTACAATTAAAAACGCAAAAGGAACCGTAACTTTTAAACGTTCCAAGGGTAACAAAAAAATCACGGTTGCAAAAAACGGAAAGATTACCGTTAAGAAGGGCTTGAAGAAGGGTACGTATAAAGTAAAGGTAAAAGTTACCGCTAAAGGCAACGCAGAATATAAATCAGCGGTAAAAACCGTAACGGTTGTTATTAAAGTAAAGTAATACCGTAGGGGAGGGCGTAAGCGCCCTCCATTTTTATTTTCTGTCCGTCTCCGCCTCATTTTTTACATTATTTTAATATTTTACTCTTGTTTATAATTATTATTTTATGTATAATATAACCATGTTATCTTGGGAAAGTCTAATCTACGGCTACGGCTTCCCGTATCGGTGGTGAAAAAATGCTCGGAAAATACGTTAGAGTACGGATTACTAATCCTATCGGCTCTGATAAGTCAACGGGCGGCACCTATCCTCTTAATTTCGGTACTGTTTACGGTACGGAGAATCAGACCGCGTTCGTAATGGGAATACATCATCCCGTGCGGAATTTCGACGGCAGGGTTATAGCTATTCTCTCGAACCGGAGAGAAAAGCAGTTTATATGGATAGTTGCGCCTAAAAGTACAAGATTTATTATTAACGACATAAAGGATTATATCGACCTCGACGGCGATTATGCCTCGTATACGCTTGACTGCCTGTACGAGAGCAGTTGCGGCGCAGTCGTATACCGTGATATTCGCGGCGAGGTAAGGTACCTTCTTATTAAAAATAAGCGCTCGGCTCACTGGGGTTTCCCTAAAGGTCATATAGAAAAGGGCGAAACAAAAGAAGAGACCGCATACCGCGAGGTGCTTGAGGAAACGGGAATTCACATTTCGATTCTTCCCGGATTTGAAAGCGTATCTCGTTATAAAATTAAGGATAAAATCGAAAAGGCGGTTTCAATTTTTGTCGGAACGACGAAGGATACCTCAACGGTTATTCAGGCGAGCGAAATCGAGGATTATATCTGGCTTACCTATGATAAGGCAATGAATCTTCTGAAGTTTGATAACGATAAAAACATTCTTCGCTCAGCCCACGAATTCCTTAACAGCAATAACTATATTTAGGAGAGTTTTTTATGCAGGAAGTCTGTAGGACTATTCAGGAATTTTTAACTGCTCACGGTATACCGAACTGGCTCGTCGTATTTATAATCTCACTTATGCCCGTGCTCGAATGCCGACTCGGTATGTTTACTGCGATAGTGCTTCTTAAAATGAATCCGTTTGTCGGCTTTGTTATAAGCTTTCTCGGTAATATTCTTCCCATTCCGTTTATCCTGATGCTTATTAATAAGATTTTCGATATTCTTAAAAAGATTCCTGTTATAAATAAGCCGGTTTACTGGCTTGAGGAGCATACGCTTAAGAAGAAGGATAAAATTGATAAATACGGAATTTGGGGCTTGCTCATTTTTGTTGCAATCCCTCTTCCCGGTACGGGAGGCTGGACGGGAGCGCTTCTCGCCTCGCTTCTTCATCTCGACAGAAAAAAGAGCTTCGGAGTCATTACGGTAGGAGTGCTTATTGCAGGGCTTATTATTACCGTGTTAAGTCTTATCATAGGCACGGCGGTATTCGGATAATATGATTAGGGAAGCAGAATATTTAATATCGCTGTGTAAAGCGTATTTGTACGGTGAAGAGCTTTCACCCGATACGGCGCTTGATTATGAGCTGTTGTATAAAATAGCAAGAACCCATAATCTCAGCGCCGCCGCTTTTACGGTGATGAATACAAGCAGCGGTAAGGAGCTTATACCTGCTCAGAGCTTAAAGCGTTTCGAGGACGATTTTTATGAGTCGGTAATAAGATACGACGCACAGGGAGCGGTTATGACCGCGCTTGACGGGCTCCTCAGTGAAAAAGAAATACCCCATATATTCTTTAAGGGAGCGGTTATAAGGGATAGCTTTCCCGTTCCCGAGGCGCGCGTTATGGGCGATATAGACGTGCTCATAAAGCCTGAGAAAAGAAGCGCGGTGAAGGCTCTGCTTGAATAAAACGGCTATCTGTGCGAGCGTTTTAACGGCCCCGTTTATAATTACCGTAAGGACGGCGTGCTTATTGAAATGATCACTATGATTATTAACGGAAAAATCGGAGCGTCAGACGCGGAGCAGTTTTTTGAAAGCGCTGCGGATAAGGCTGAATACAACGGCTTTTGCGGCGAGCTTGAGGTTAACTATCACCTCGCATATATAATCGCCCATATCGCCCACCATTTCGCCTTCTACGGCGCAGGGATAAAGCTGATGTGCGACGTTGCCGTAATGCTTAAATACTGCGGAGCCGACGTTGATAAAACGCTTAATATCTTAAAAGAAGCAGGACTTGAGCAGTTCTCAAAGCTCATTTTCACGCTCTGTGAAAAGTGGTTCGGGGTCGGAAGAGATTTTGGTATTGATACCGAAAAAACAGAGCTGTTTCTTCTCGGCTACGGCGCTTTCGGAAATGTTAACAGAAATAACGCCGCCGTAATTGAGCGAAGAGAGCTCGAGGAGGGAAGAAACGCGGGAAGCTTCGCGACGAGGCTTCGGCTTCTGTTTCCTCCGTATGAAAAAATGAAGGATATCGACTACCTTCGATTTATTGAAAACAGACCGTACCTGACCCCCTTCGCTTGGGTATACAGACTGTTTTATAATCTGAAATATAAAAGGAGCTTTGTAACGAGCTCCGTTAAAGCAATAGGCAGTGATGAAACTAATAGCGAGGCAAAAGAGGAACTCGGCTATTTTAAGGAGATAGGATTGTTATGACAGCATCATTGATAGTATTAATAACGGTTGTTGCGGTTATTCTCGTTGCGTTTGTAACCTGGTTTTTAGCTATGAAAGCGGACGGACGCTGCCCGCTTTGTATGCTTAAGGCGATAGGAAGAAAAAAGCTGACTATCGACGTTTCGTCCGTGCCCGATTACGAGAACGGAAATAAGCTTCCGATTATGGGCTGGTCAAGCTGGAATACGCTTCGCCACCATATCAGCGAGGAAAGCATTTACGACAGCGCTAAGGTGCTTATTAATACGGGACTTGCTGACGCAGGCTATGAGTACGTTAACCTTGACGACTGCTGGCAGAGCTCTATGCGCGACGAGGACGGAAAGCTTCAGGGCGACCTTGAATCCTTCCCCTCGGGAATCGAAGCGCTGTGTAAAAGAATTAACGCTCTCGGTCTGAAAATGGGACTTTATTCCTCTAACGGCTCTCACACCTGCGAGGACCTTCCCGCCTCCCTCGGAAACGAGGAGCTTGACGCAAAAACTATCGCGTCCTGGGGCGTTGAATATCTTAAGTACGATTTCTGCCACCATAAAAAGCTCAGCGGCACGGCGCCGATTATCGAGTACATAGACCTTAACCGAAGAGGCAGCCACGCCGAATACACCTTAAAGCCCGAACACGCAAAATTCACGGGCAGAGCAAGAGTTATAAAGGCAAAGGATTTACCTACGGGTAAGGGCATAGGATATCTTAATCACGGCGCGGGTACGGCGACCTTCCGTCTTTCTGTGGATAACGGCGGCTGGTACGTTATGACTATCCATACAAATAAGAACTGGATTAACTTTAAGCGCTATATGCAGGTTATAGTTAACGGTGATTTATATGAGGCTCATTTTCCGTCGGGACATTCCTTCTCACCCGACGCAAGACTTCAGATAGAGGTTAAGCTTCAGACAGGCGAGAATATTATTAAGCTTCAGAACCCCGTCGTAACCTCTGCCGACAGCGAGTACATCCAGTATAAGAGAATGGGCTACGCTCTTAAGAATGCCTCTATGGAATGGGCGGCGTATACGGGTGCGCCCGAAAAGCCTATTACCTATTCAATCTGTGAATGGGGATGGGGCAATCCATGGAACTGGGGCGCAAAAGCAGGTAATATGTGGCGCACCACTATGGATATTAACGCGAGCTGGGGAAGCATAGTGCATCTTTATAAGCGAACTCTTAAGCTCTATAAGTTCTCGTCTCCCGGTCACGTTAACGACCCCGATATGC
>JAILGO010000074.1 GCA_024696725.1 Eubacterium sp.
AAACACCTTGGGAAGCTTACTGACCTTCGGATAATAGATAAAATCCCATTCGCCCGAAAGCACAGTAACCCTGTCGGATGAATAGCGCTTCGTCCTGATGTCGCAGGAGCGAAGTAATTCAATATCACCGAAAGGAATAAAATAAGCTCTCGGTTTCATTACGTTTTCTTTAAATACAGAAAACGTCTTATAGTTATCACTTTTTATATTATAATTCATAAATATCACCCGCATATATTTTATTATATAGAGCTGAATTAGTCAATAAAAAAAGCTGTCTGAATAATCAAACAGCCTTTAGTAAACTATTATGCCATAAAGGAACGGATAACAGACTCACAGTCTGACTTATCCATTATCTTCGGAACGGGATAACCGGGATTGCCCTCTTTAAGCGCACGGCTGACAAGAGTAGGAATATCCTCTTCCTTGATAAAGTCGAACTTATCGGGAATATTCATAGCAGAGTTCATTCTGCGAATCTCTGCGATAAACGCTTTACCCTTTTCACCGACAGTCATTGAAGGCGTGGTAATACCGATAATGTCTGCAAGCTTTGCAAGCTGAGGATAAGCCGCGTCGCCATACCAGTCAAGCACATAGGGAAGAATTACCGCATTGGCGAGACCATGAGGCGTACCGTAAAGACCGCCGAGATTATGCGCAATAGCGTGAACGTATCCGACGAAGCCGCGCGTAAACGCACAGCCCGCAAGGTATGAGCCCTTGAGCATATTAGTTCTCGCAGTAATATCCTTTCCGTCTGCATACGCTTTTTCAAGGTTTTCATGAATAAGCCTGGTAGCGTCCTCTGCATACTTAATAGTAGATTTTACATTACTTTTGCCGATATAAGACTCAACAGCGTGAGTAAGCGCGTCCATACCCGTTGTCGATGTTATGTGCGGCGGCAGACCTACGGTAAGTTCCGGGTCAAGCACCGCGTATTTCGGACGGAGTGACGGGTCGTTAATCGCGTTTTTCTCATGCGTTTCGGGGTCGGTTACGACAGCGGCAACTGTTGTTTCGGAGCCTGTACCTGCGGTTGTGGGAACGGCAAAGAAAGGCGGAAGCTTCTTAAGAACCTTAAGATATCCGCGCATACTGCGTACGCTCTGACGAGGCTTAACTACTCTTGCAGCGGCAGCCTTAGCGCAGTCCATAGGAGAACCGCCGCCGAAAGCGATAATTCCCTGACAGCCGTTATCGAGGTACATCTGACGGCACTCTTCAATATTCGGTATAGTCGGATTAGGCTGAACTCCGTCGTAAACAACGTAGTCAATGCCTTCTTCCTTAAGAGTATCAAAAAGCGGGTCGAGAAGATGAAGTCCCATAAGACCTTTATCCGTAACAACGAGAACCTTATTCAAGCCTTTTCCCTTGATAAAAGCGGGAAGGCGGAGTATTGAACCTGCGCCCTCAAGAAGCTCGGGCTCAGTCCAGTCCATAAGACACATTGCCATCATAAACACCCTTTGGTAAATTCTGTACCAGCATTTTTTAACAGTCCAAAGCATTGCTATTTCTCCTTTCATAGATTTCTATTCTATTCTATATCATTTTTAATATTATTTCAAGTAAGAATTGAATTATAAATAAAACTATTGTATAATATTTAAGAGGTGATTTTATGTATTCATTTCCCGATAAAACCTTTTCGCCTGCTCTTGTCAATTCCGAGGGCACTCTCGTTGCGGCTATGTGCAGAGGAGCGGCAGGCAAAAAGTGGGGTTATATAGAAATAATTACACAAACAAGCGCTGACGGAGGCATAAGCTGGAGCGAAGCTAAAACCGTTTTACAACCCCCAGCAAGAGCCATAAGCAGAGACGCAGAGAATACTAAATCCGCATTTTTCCTTAATCCCGTTCTCGCGTCAGCGCCAAACGGCGATATAGTTATGCTCGTTACATTCTTCCCGGAAAGTAAGGGCGCCGCAGATTCAAAATACCTTGAAAAGAAAAAGACGGCTTTTACTTATTTTGACGGAGAAAGACATCCTATAATCTATGACCGTGACGGAAGCTATTATATAATAATGAATGACGGAGCGGTTATTGATAAGACGAAGGCTAAAACAGCATTTACGGTCGACGCTGCGGGAGAGCTTTATAAAGACGACGAATATATGGGAAACATATATCTTAACGGTGCTCAGGGAAAAAGCGAAACAGAAGGAAAAACTACCTTCGGCTCTCTTTTAAAAACTCCAAAAAGAAGCTATATATTTATGCTTAAATCGAGTGATAAGGGTAATAGCTGGAGCAATCCGGTAAACATTACGCCTAACTTAGATAACGAAAACGACGGTCCGCTTCTTATGACGGCATCGGGTAGCGGAATTACAACCTCAGACGGAAGAATCATTATGCCGCTTTATTCTCCAAAGGGTGCTGTCGCGGTATACTCTGACGACAACGGCGATACCTGGAACAGAAATCCGAGAATGCCATATACGGGCGGCAAGGGAGATACAACCTTCGTACAGACTCCCGACAAGCTTATTCACGGCTTTAATTGCGGAAGGAACGCCGTATCCGACGATAACGGCATATTATGGTCGAAGGGCGGAAAGCTCCCCTCCTCCATTGCCGATTCAAAAAAGAGCGCTGTGTTAGCCGACGTTAATATATTCGCCGCTGCAAAAACCAAAAAAGGCGGCGTACTGGCAACAGCAGACTTATTCTCAGATAAAAAGGGAAATTATAAAGAGTTCAAATGGCGCAAGGAGTTAATACCCATTGAAGCGGAAAACTTCGACTCACCCTGCATCGTTAAAATTAAAAATAACGTTCTCGGAGTTGCTTATGAGGTCAAAGAAAAAGCGGTATTCAGATTAATAACGATTGAATAAAAAAAGGCTGACTCAGGTCAGCCTTTTAATTATTTATGATACATTACAAGAGTCGGTTCGTCATTAAAGCTATAGTAATATGACCAAAATCCGTACCATTCCTCATGTTTATATCTTTTTTGAAGAGAAGTTCCCTTTTCAAGCCCGAAGTAGAGGGTTCCGTCGTAGTCCTTTGTATAAGACTGAAGTCTCGGGTCAAAGATAAACGGAATTCCTGAATAATAGAGTACGCTCCACTTGTGTATTGCTCCGCTTCCGTCGCGATTCATAAACTGACCTGCGTCAATCCAGATAAACTTATCATACTTTCTCTTATCGCCGTAAAGATGAAACAGACAGTCGTTAAAATGAGAATTACATGCAAGACAATGCTCGAATTCAAGACCGTGAACTGCGTGCCATTTATAAATAGCTTTGATTCTGTCATAGGTTGAATTATACTTCTTAATATCAACGTCGCCGTCAGTTAGCTGTTTAATGGCTTTTCTTCCGCTGAGGTCAGTCTTGTCGGCGTTTACCATTGTCTTTAGCGAAACTCCGTATTTTACGTCAGCGCTTTTAACAGCAGACCAGGCGCCGAAATACTTAACGCCGTTAACCTCTCTGTACGCTCTTACACGTACGTAATACGTTTTGGCTCCGAGGTTTTTGATATTACGCTCCGTTTTCTTCTTTCCGAAAAATACGGTATTAGTAAATCCGTCCTTAAACTTTTTACTTGTGCTGTACTGGAGCATATAACCTGATATCTTTTTAATCTTACCTATTCTGACAGTAAGCTTACCCGTACCGATATTTTTAACCTTCTTTAGCTTAGCAATACCGGGAGCCGTAGAAACGCATACAGGCTCCGACATAGCGCCTGCATATTTTATATCATTATACAGCACGTAAGTACAGACGGCAAAACTGTAATTAGAAGCCTTATTTAAATCCTTAACCTTATACGTATTCTTAGTCGTATAAGCAAGATGCACGTACTTATCCTTTTTAGGATAATATCTGAACACCTCAAAACCGGTATAGTAATCGCCCCAGTAATCATAATCCCATCTCAGTTTAACCCAGCCTTCGTTAGTTCTTTCGGCTCTAAGGTCGAAGGGTTTTGAGTCGGGAGCATTTATAACGTCTACAACCTCTCCGTTTTCGTCAACGATATCATATTGAATCGCGAAAGCATTGAACGGAACTAAAAGAGCGATTATCAGAGCCATTATTATGCTCAAAAGCTTTTTCACATAATTCCCCCTTAAAAGTTATTAAACTATTATACCATAATCCGACTAAAAAATCAATGAAAAAAGCAGGGCGTAAAGCCCTGCTTAAATTAAATAATTATGCCTGAGCGGGAGCACCTACCGGGCAAGCTGATTCACAAGCACCGCATTCGATACAAGCGTCTGCATCGATTTCGTACTTATCAGCACCTTCGGAAATAGCGCCTACCGGACATTCACCTGCACAAGCGCCGCAGGAGATGCAATCATCGGAAATAGCGTATGCCATACTAAATACCTCCATAATTATTAGATAAGTTCGTTTCCTATCAACATTAATATAACACCGTCACTATGAAAAAGCAAGTGTTATTTTAATTATTTTTAACAACCTTAAGCTCGCTTCTGTTCACTACAACGGGAGCGCCGTCAGGCATACTTTCAAGCTGAACCTTAACCATACCTGTTAATACGGAGGAATCGACTACAACTCCTCTGCCCTCACGGCAGTCTACAACCGTTCCCTTATGAGGAGTAATCTTATTAAGGTACTCATAAGAATTCTGTTCATACTTAAGACAGCACATAAGCCTTCCGCAGGTTCCGCTTATTTTACCGGGAGAAAGAGAAAGTCCCTGCTCCTTAGCCATTTTAATAGAAACAGAATGGAAATCGTTAAGGAAAGTTGAACAGCAAAACGGACGTCCGCATATACCGAGTCCGCCGAGCATTTTTGCTTCATCGCGCACGCCAATCTGACGAAGCTCAATTCTGGTATGGAATTCGGCGGCGAGCGCCTTAACAAGCTCGCGGAAATCAACTCTTCCGTCGGCGGTAAAGTAAAACACAATTTTAGAACCGTCGAAGGTATATTCGACGTCGCTGAGCGCCATATCAAGACCAAACTCGCCTATTTTCTTAAGACAGATATCATAAGCCTGCTTTTCTTTAACCTTGTTATCCTCAACACGCCTGATATCGTCCTCGTCGGCAATTCTAATAATCTGTTTAAGAGGAGATACGATTTCACTTTCTTCTACCTCTCTTATATTGCTTGCCGCCGTACCGCACTCGATACCTCTCGCAGTTTCTACTATAACCTTTTGTCCTTTGGATATTTCTACGCCGTTAGGGTCGAAATAATACATTTTACCCGTATCCTTAAAGCGTACTCCTACAACCTTAGTCATTTATTATCCTCTCTATTTTCCTATTGAGCGCCGAAGCTCATAAGTTATTCTTGTTATAAGCAAGCCGTTGTTAAAGCTGTTTTCAGCATTTGCTTTTAATGTATCACAGCAATCTATGAGCCTTAAAATACCTTCCTTTGTAAGTCTTTTCGATAGCTCGGACGCTATATCGGGAAAGCCGCTGATACATTCCCCGTTACCATAAAGCAACGCGTCGCGGAATATTGTCTTTAACACCGGCATAGCGGTTACTATTTTTTCGTTCTTACCTTCAAATACTGAGCAAACCTTAAGAAGCTCATACTCGTTTTTAAGTAAAGCTTTACAAATATCCGAGCATACTGCTCCGATTTCAGCCAAAGCGCCGTCCTTAAGACTTTCAAGCGCTTTACCGATATTACCGTTCCATATTCTCAAGGCGCTAAGCGCGTCGTCGTATTCAATATCCTGATATTCTTCGGATAAATAAACTGCTCCGTCCTCTGCCTTAACTCCCTCAAGCGAAACTGATACGCACCTTGAAAGAATAGTCTCAAGAAGCGAAGATTTATTATCTACTCCGAGAATGAATATAGCGTAGGAGGGCGGCTCCTCAATTATCTTAAGCAGAGCGTTCTGCGAATAATCGCTCATATACTGACAGTTACCGAAATAGTATATCTTGTAATCAGCTTCATTCGGGCTGATTGAGGCGTCGCTTACGTATTCCCGCACAGTATCTACGGGGAATGCTTTTTTAGGCGAATCGTATGAAAGCTCAATAAAATCAGGATGTATATCCTTTATAACCTTTACACACTGCGGACATGTACGGCAAGGCTTGTCGCCATCACTTCTGCAAAACAGATTAAGCGCAAACTCTTTAGAAAGAGTGCGCTTTCCCGAGCCCCTCTCGCCCTCAAAAATCAGAGCGTGAGGAATTCTTTTCGATTCGATAAGATATATCAGCTGCCGCTTGACCTTTTCGTTACCGATTAATCCGTTGAAATTCATAACTAAAACTTTAAAAACTCCTCAACAGGTACTACAAACGCTATTCCGCCGTATTCCTCTACGTCCACAGACTGCTTTAAAAGCGAGCCGTGTATTGTACTTGTAACTCCGTGCGTCTTTAATGTTCGCTTAGTAACAGAGCCCTTTATTACCTCTATAAGCTTAGGTACGCGTTCTTTATCACATACTATAAGAATCGCAGTATGGCCGTCTATAAGGAACTGTCCGGTAGTAGAAATCTTAGTAGCGGAGTATCCGTTATTACCGATTTCATTCATTACCCTTTCAACGTCCGAATTAGATATTATAGTTATAACAAGCTTCAAATAATCACTCATTTCAGTTTTTTAGGTATTATATAAAAGTAAAAACATCAAATCAATATGTTAAACTCAAAATTTAAAAAGTATTAAATAATTTTACAATTCGTTAACTAATATAATACAATCCGTATACTAAATAACAGACGACAGCGCAACAATTACCGGCATTGTTATTACCGAAAAAACGCTCGACTGCCCTACTAATTCACTCGGGAGCTTAGTATCATTATCATACTTTGCGGCGTACATAGCAGTATTTGTAGCTATTGAGGCTGAAGCTGATATTGTAAGCGCGGTGCGCATTTCACCGTTCACGCCTGTCAACTTGAACAGAAGCATCATAATTACGGGAATCAGAATCAGTCTAAGAAAGGAAACAAAGTATATTTCTTTTTTAATAAAAATATTCTTCAGATTACAATTCGCAAAGAAGGTACCGAAAACAATCATTGCCATAGGCGAATTGCACGCAGATATACGTCCCATTGTGTCAGTAACAAAATGCGGAAGATTAAGCTGAAGAAGGAAAAGCGGTATGCCTATTATAACGCTTATTGAACCGGGATTTAAGAAAAGATTTCTAATCTTAATTTCAGCCTTACCTCCCGATATTTCGTGAATACCATAGGTGAAAGCGAATACATTAAATACCGCAACGTAACAGGAGGAATAGAATATTCCCTCCTTGCCCACTACGCTTCCCGCAAGAGGCAGCGCAAGAAATGCCGCGTTTGAAAATGTCGTTGCGTAATGATAGATACCCCTTACCATTTTATCCTTCTTCCTGAAGGTAAGAAGGGATATACCTATTCCGAGCAGGTGAGTAAGCGCGGCAAGAAGAAACGCAAGCGCAAGACCTTTAATATGCTCCTTTGTTCTTTCCATGGAAATAAACGTATTAATAATAGTTATGGGAAGAACGATATTAAAAAGAAGGTCTATGAGCTTTTTAGTATCTTCACGGCGAAAAATCTTACTTTTATCAGCCGCGAAGCCAACGCCGGCTATCGCATAGAGTATAAGCACCTGATACGCAACAGTCTTTAAATTTTCAATAAAATCATTAAACAATGGAATTCTCCGTAGTGTTGATAATAATATTCCGCTCAAATGCGAACGAATATAAAAGCATAAAAAGCGCGGTAAGCGCAAGCGTGGATTCAAACCCGCCGTAAAGCGTTTTTTCTTTTATGCTCATAAAAAACGTATCTGCAAAATACAAAAACGATGTAAAGGTCAGCAGTCTTGAGGAAACAAGGCTGATACGCATTGCTCCGTCTTCGCTGTCTATTTCCCTTGCGCTGTAGTAAAAAAACATCAGCGAAATGGAAAGCATTACGTATTTTAATAAGCTGTTAATTCCGTTAGCACCCGCGTTTTCAAAGCCTTCCATAATACAAAACCCTGCCCAGAGTATAGGCATAATATGTATTAGCTTAAGCGATTTGAAATCATATCTGCTACCGCTTAGGCTGAGACCGATAACTATGAAGTACACGGAAGATATAAGAGCCGATAAAGCGGTAACGACTCTGATAACTAAGCTCGTGCTGAATACCGCGCTGTCGCTTAAAAGCTGAGCCGCCGAAACACAGCGGTTAATAAAATCCGCAAACAATCCGAAGGATAACCCGTAGGATAAAAACCCAAACGCCTTGCTTTTCGGCATACTGAAAGCGGGAGCGTAGCTTTTTTTATAAAAGCACGGAACCGCAGTCAATGCTCCGAACACCGCTAAAGAGATTACAAAAACAATATCTGAAAGAGGCTCTGCGTCGCTGAAAACGCAAACTGCTCTGATAACAGTTGCCGCGAGGACGCACAGAAACTGAAACCGAATCCGAAAGATAAAGCTAACGAAACGCGTCATTTATTCTCTTTCGCCGATTGGCTTATACGTTTTCGGTTTCGAAACGCTCTTATACGCGGGACGCATTATTCTTCCGTTAGAGGTAATCTCTTCAAGTCTGTGAGCGCACCAGCCCGAAATTCTTGCCGTTGCGAAAAGCGGAGTGTATAAATCCTCGGGAATTCCGAGCACCTTGTAAACGAGTCCCGAATACAAATCGACGTTTGCACACATTGCCTTGTCGTAGTCCTTAACCTCCGCGAAAACCTCCGGCGTGAGTTTTTCAATATTTTCAAGAGTCTTGAATTCTTTTTCAAAACCGTGCTCGTAAGCAAGCTTACGGGCATTCTCTTTAAGAATAAGTGCTCTCGGGTCGGATTTAGTATATACAGCGTGTCCCATACCGTAAATGAGTCCGCTGCCGTCTCCCGCTTCTTTATTAAGAATTTTTACAAGCAGGTCCTTAACCTGAGCCTCGTCCGTTGAATCGCTGAGAGTCTCGGTAAAATATTCCGTCTGCTTGGCAACCTTGATATTAGCTCCGCCGTGGCGCGGTCCCTTAAGAGCTCCGATACCTGCCGCGATAGAAGAATATGTATCCGTTCCGCTTGAAGTGAGCACACGCGTCGCGAAGGTTGAATTATTACCGCCGCCGTGGTCTGAATGAAGCATAAGACAGATATCAAGAAGATGCGCTTCCTCCTGAGTATACTTTTTATTCGGTCTTATCTGACGCAGAATAAACTCAGCGGTCGATATTCTCTCCTTAATCGGGTGAAGATACATCGACTTATTATAAAACGCACGTCTTTTAACCTGATATGCGGTATTCATAATCGTCGGGAACTGAGATACAAGCTGAAGCGACTGACGGAGAACGTTAGGAACTGAAATGTCGTCGGGATTCTCGTCAAATGAATAAAGAGCCATTACGCAGCGCGCCATTTTATTCATTATGTCTTTTGACGCATGCTTCATAATAATATCTTCAACGAACTCGTCGGGAAGCTTTCTGCAGGCGCCGATTACCTCTCGGTACGCGTCAAGCTGTGCCGCCGTAGGAAGCTCGCCGAAAATAAGCAGCCACGAAATTTCCTCATATCCGTAACGCTCTTCTTTAATTACGTTTCCGATTAAATCCTGAATATCATAACCTCTGTAAAGAAGCTTACCCTCTTTAGGTACACGCTCGCCGTCGAGTATATAATAACCCTCAACGGAGCATATACGGGTAAGTCCTGCCATTACGCCGGTATTGTCGCTGTTTCTGAGTCCGCGTTTAACGTCATAGCGCTCATAATCGCTTGGTCTTATAGAATTGTTTTTTCCGAGCTCGCCGCAAAGAGACGAAATAGCCTCCATTGAAATCGGAGAAATATAATTTGCGGGCATATTTCTTTTCCCCCTGAATATTTTAGTAAAGAGATATACTCTTATAAGCATTTGAATATACATTATACTAAATTTAATATTTAAAGTCAAGAAAGGAGATTACCTTGAAAAAAGCAATTATTATATTTCTCATTATTTTTTGATTACGGCGCTCGTCCCTTTATACTCGCTTAACTTAAATAAAAAGAATGATAACGACGAGCTCGTAACTATTTTTTCAACACAGATTATTTCAGAACGACGGTACTATCCCCCTTGTTTTCAATTTGAGGCAAATCGTTCTTCTTTAAACCGTTAAGATAATCGTTTACGGTAAAACTGCTTTTCTCTCGTTCTAACTGCTTACATACGCTCTCTGCGGGTACTCTTGAGCCGAGCTGTTTATTTCTTATAATTTCAGCCGCAGTAGTAGTGCT
>JAILGO010000089.1 GCA_024696725.1 Eubacterium sp.
GGCGATACTGGTAATGAGCACGCCTCCCGCGCTCGGAACCTTCCTCGCCTACGGGATTTCCGCCCTTCTCTCATCGGCGGGCGCAGGCTGGAAAACCGTTTTTTATATCCCTGCGGCTTTACTTACCGCTACGGGCGCAGCCTGGTTTATCCTTATGGGAAGAGTAAAGGCGAAAAGCAAGCTGCCCGAAAGCGCGCCGACTGAAAAGAAGCGTTTTACTTTAACTCCCGCGTTCGCTGTTACCGCCGTACTTTTACTCTTTGCCGCAATATCGAACGGATTTATCAAGGACGGCGTTACGACGTGGACGCCTTCTATTCTTAAAGAACGCTACGGTATGAAGGAATCTCTTTCGATTCTCATTACCGTTATCCTTCCGCTTATCGCTATCGCGGGCTCGTGGTTTTCAACCCGGCTTCATAAAAAACAGAAAAATACTTCCGTGCTTAACGGCGGACTGTTTTTTGCGGAAACCGCAATCCTTTTTTCCGTTATGCTTACGGCGAAAAGCGCTGAGCTTAAAAGTCCCGTTTTACTTATCGTTCTTTTCAGCCTTTCGGCTATGCTTATGAGCGCTGTCAATAATATTATTACGAGTATAATTCCGCTTTATATGCGCGAAAAAATGGAATCGGGACTCCTCGCAGGAGTTCTCGATACTTTCTGCTATGTCGGAAGCTCGCTGAGTACGGGACTTCTCGGCTATATTTCGGATAAAAGCTCGTGGAACGGCGTGTTTTTATGTCTCTTTATCTTCGGTGCGGCTGCGTGCGCGGTCTGCGCGGTATCGGCTGTTGTTTCAAAAAAAGAGGGAAATTAAAAAACCCGTTCGGGATTACCCGAACGGATTACTTGTTATATAATCGTTTTGTTTGAAACAATAAAGGTTATACGCTCGTCTATCGTCGGTCCGCCGTGACCTCCGCCGTATCCGCCGTGGTCGGTCGTTATAAGAATGAGCCAGTCCTCTTTATCGTAGTTTTCTCTTGCTTTGATAGCGTTAATGAACTGAGCGCCGGCGTCGTCAGCCTTGCGGAAGCCGTTAACGGAATTCGGGTTCTGAAGCGAAAAGCCCGAGTTGTGACCGTTATGGTCGGTGTATTCAAGAGTAAGGAAAATGAAATCGGAGCAATCGCTGCTCTTGATATCGTTGAGAACGTTCTTTTTCGTTCCCGTATCGAATAAAGCGCGCTTGAAGTTAACGGGGAACTTATTCTCCTCGGCGTATTCCTTTTCCTTAATATATGTTGCGTCTTTTTTTGAAAAATGACCGTCCCAGGATACGTAAAACGCGCTGCTGTCTACAGTCTTATCCTCAACGAGCGAAAGAAGAAGCGTTTTCGGCTCAATCTCTTTAACTATGCCGTTATCGGTGATTTTATGCACGTCGGCAAGAACGCCCGTAAGCATTGAACACCAGCCCGGAGCGGTAGAGGTTGCCTGAGTATTCTCCGCGGGGTAGTTAACGCCGCCCGCATAGCTGAATACCGCCTGACCGCCCTCGTTAAGAAGCGTGTATATTCCGCTGCTCTTTTTAGGGTCGATAAGACGGAAGGTATCGGCGCGGCAGCCGTCGTAGCCGATAACTATCGCTTTTTTCTCGGTCTTTCCCTCGGGGAGAGGCGAGTTGAAGTGGTCGGTAATAAGTCTGTATATCTCTGTCTGAGGAAGAGCCGTTTCCCAGGTGTTAGCCATAATGTCGAGATTGTTGAGCTCGTCCTCAACCTCTATTGCGGCAACGTTTTTATCGCTCTCGGTAAAATACTTCGACGGTATAAAGCCGAAAAGCGCGTATAAAACAGCCCACGCAACAAGCGCAATAATACAGATAAACGCAAGTAAAGCTTTAGCGGATTTTTTCATATCTGATTTCTCCTTTGAAATGTGAACTTTTTTCTAATATAACACTTTAGCTGATTTTTGTCAAAATAAAATGTTGAACACTCGTCTATTATTATGTTATAATATTAGGGGGCATATTTATGAATAAAGAATATAAATTTAAAATACCGGCTTTTGATATTTCAAAAAGCTTTGATTCGTCGTGCATAACCGTAGTGAGCGCAAACGTTCGCTGTTATACGACGGGCGACAGGGGAAAGAAAAACTGGTACTGGCGCGCGCCGTTTTTTGTTCAGACTCTGATTGACGCGAACGCCGATATTATCGGGCTTCAGGAGTGTATGTA
>JAILGO010000126.1 GCA_024696725.1 Eubacterium sp.
GCTGTTCTGTGCTGACTGCGGTAACAAATTGTACTTCGTTCACGGCAGGACTATGGAAAAGAAGAACTTCAATTTCATATGCAGCCGTAACCGAAAGCATTTAGGCGAAGATGTATTTTCACCGCACACCATAAGAGAATGTGTGCTTGATGAAATAGTCCTTTACCAGATTCGCCGTGTAACTTATGAAGCGAGAAAAAACACAAGCGAGTTCGTAAAGCTGATACAGCAAAAAAGTACTGCCGATAACCGCAAGGAACTCAAAGCCAAGTGCAAGGAACTTGATAAATCCGTAAAACGCAATTTGAACTGAACGCTTTATTCAAGCGGCTCTATGAGGACAATGTACTCGGAAAGGTAACCAACGAGCAATTCCGTATGCTCTCCGAATCTTACAATGACGAGCAACGGGAAATACAGGAAAGGATTCCTCTATTACAGGAACAGATAGAACACCTGAAATCCGTTGCAGTTAACACCGAAAGGTTTATTACGCTCGCCGGCAAGTACACGGACATTACTGAACTGACCCCTGAAATTCTTCGTGCCTTCATATCCAAGATAGTAGTACACGAAAGAGAACAGAAATGGTCAAAAGGCGGAAATCAAGAGATTGATATCTATTTCAACCACATTGGCAACATTTCCGCCTGAAACACAAAAGAATAGAGCAGACAGCCTAAACTGTCTGCCCTATTCGAGCCGTTACGCTAAACATCCCTATGGAAAGTGGCGTAACGCCCTCTCTTTTTATTTAATTGCTTTAAGAACGGACAGCCATTTATCAGTCAAGCGGTAATCCTCGTTTTCAAACAGACTGTTATGAAGACGGAATACCATATCAATAAAGCAGGCTGCTTTAAGACGTTCTCTGTCGCAGAGCGGCTCGAAATAATCGAGCATACAATCAAACATATAACGCTTATCTCCCTCGCTGTCGGTAAGCTCCGTACCGATATAACGCGCTATATCGAACTCTCTCGGCGCGATATACCCGATAGGGTCTATCGCACAGAGTCCGCCGTTTTTAGACATAATATTATATCGGTGAAGGTCGCCGTGGACGAGCGTATGTTTTTCATCAGAGAAAACGTCGTTAAAAAGTCCGTTGGCTTTAGCTACATAAGAAATTATCTTTTCCTTTTCGTAATCAAAATCGGTTTCAAGCGCTTTATGTCTCAGAATACTTCCGTAATCCTTAAAGCTGCTGAGCGAAACGGGATACTCTTCAACGCTGCTTTCGATTACCCGCTTAAAGAAGTTAAGCATATCCTTATTATCGGGGTTGAACTCTGTTTCAACCTCGTCGCAGCACTCAAGAAGTATCGCGCTGCAGCTGTCGTCAAAATCATAAAGCTCGCACATAAAGCTTGAATTAATGCTCTGATAGCAGGAGCGCTCGGACTCATAACGGTCAATGAACGGAGGAATAATTTTAAGCACGCATTTTCCGTATTTTACGCTTTTAGCGATAAAGATAATACCGAAATGAGAGGTTTTAATTAAACTGTAATCGGTAATCTGCCAATGCTTAAGAAGGCTCGGAACAGAGGTTTCAAGAGCGTTTTCCCACTTAACAGCCTCGTCGTGATAATAAAGCGAGAGGTAGCGGTTAAGCCTTTCAACGCCTTTAAGAAGATTAGAGAAATCCACCCTGTTATCCCTTGCGATAACGAGCGCTTCGAGATATTTTAAGTCAGCCGGGAAGGTCAGCTTAAAATTGTTTTTAAAATCGAAATGAAGATGGATTCTGCTGTTTTCGGGAAGCTGCTGAGTAACCTCGGTAAGAGCGCTTTCGCTGTCAAAGCTGTCGCGTAACAGCTCAAAGGAAAAGCCCTCAGGCGACTGCATAAGATAATACCTTTCCCTGTCGACCTTCTGAAAATCGTAACAGCCGAGCGAGTCGGTAATTTTCTGAGCCGTAACGACCGCGTCGTTTCCGTCAAGCAGCTCAAAATATAAATCCATAAGAGCTCCCGTAATCATAGGGCGCACGGCGTCGCAGACTATAAGCTTTTTACAGCTGTAATTTTCGTCAACATAGTCGATTATCCGCTTCAGGCTGCGGTTTCTTGTATCGCCGCCCTCAATCAAATCAATATTATTCTCTTTACAGATATCCGCAAGGTATACGCTGTTAGCCTTTACGTTAGTTGCTATAACGAGCTTATCAACGATATCAGCCGACAGAATTGAAGAAATCACATATTCAATTACCATCTTTCCGTTAACCTTGTGGAACTGTTTTGGCACGTTACTTCCGAAGCGCGCGCCGACGCCGTTTGCTAAGATTGCTACTATATTCATATTTCACCTATAATTCAAGCTCGTCGATAAGGCTTTTAATTTTAGTATCCTTACCGTCGAGGCGGTTTATTTCTTTTAAGGTTTTAACCGAACGTTCCGAGCGCTTAAATACCGCGTCGAAAATTCTGTTTATATATGCAAGCGGAACGAGCGCTTTATGCTTGACCGAATAAGCGTAATATTCTCTCACATAACAGGCAGGCGGGAAAACATATCTTAAAAGAATTTTCAGCCTTGCTCTCTTATTTATCTCGCCGCTGACGCTGCTGTTATTAAGATGAAGCGTAGCGTTATTAGACGCTGCGAAGCCGAAGCTTCCGCCGTCGATAAATACCGAAGCAAACAAATCACGCATATCTTTATTCTCTTTAATATCCGAGCTGTCGCTTACGGGAGTATTAAAGCAGTAATTACAGTAAGAAAGTATCATTCTTGCCGTGCTTTCAATTTTTGCTTCAGAGCAGAGAGAATAAAAACAGCTCTCATCAAAGTTTTCGATATGACGGATAAGCACGTCGATATCGAGAAGCATTCTTATACCTGCTCCGCGTTCCTTAAGGTGCTTCGCGAGGTGACACATTACGTAAAGAAGGTGGTTATATCCGTCAAGCTCGCGGATATATCCGCTCTTTTTTTCTGCTATATCAAAGATTGTATCAAAGTAGCTTCCGAACACGTCCGCATTACGGTGCAGCTCAATCATCAAGCCGTCGGCGCTGACCGAACAGGTAACGGGAGTATACTTAAAGTCAGTAAGTCCGTACTCCGAAAGCGTACCGTTTTCGTTAAGCTCTTCAAGACGGTTAAAGTCGTTCTCTCTGAGTATTACGTCTATATCGCCGCTCGTTCTGAGCTCTTTAGCGGGATAGAAATTACATAACACTATTCCCTTTACAAATATCCTCTCAAAAGCGACTCCGTCAAGAAAGGCGTTAAGCCTCTTATACGCTTCGTCTCTGCGTTCACTGTGAATAATCGACTGCCCGAGCTGCTGATTAAACCTTGACCTGAGCTCTCCCTCAGGCGCGTAAGCCGAATCAAGCTTTTTAATCTCGCTTGCAACAATCGCTTCAATATCGTTAATCTCGGCAAGGCGGTATATTTCGTTCCATTCCGTCTTTCTGCCCTCAGGTTTATTACCGCCCAAAAAGCAGGAAAGCAAATACACCAGATATTCTTTTTCAGCGGTCATAATTAATCCTTCCGTAATTATTTCAGCGGCTGCCAGCGCTTATCCTTTTCACTCAGGATAATCTCCATACCCTCGGGTATTTTCCAGTCGACAGCAACTGTCGGGTCGTTCCACGCTATACCGTCCTCGTCGTCGGGATGGAAAAAGTCGTCCACCTTATAGCAAAATTCCGCATAATCGGACAGAACGAGAAAGCCGTGAGCAAAGCCCTTCGGTATCAGAAACTGCTTTTTATTCTCCTCGCTCAAAACCACGCCATACCATTTAAGATAGGTTTTACTATCCTTACGCATATCTACGGCAACGTCATAGACCGTTCCGCGAACCGCGCGTACAAGCTTTGTCTGCGGATAGTTTTTCTGTTTATGAAGTCCGCGAAGAACGCCTTTAACGGAAGCGCTCTGATTATCCTGTACAAAGTTATAATCAAGTCCCGCTTCATTCATATCGTTTAAATTATAGGTTTCCATAAAATATCCGCGCGCGTCGCCGTGGACGAGCGGCGTAATTATACAGAGTCCTTCTATTCCGCCGACGTTTTTTTCAACCTTAATCTGACTCATTGTTATCTCCGATTTCTGTTAAATATCTTTTAAGCGCGTCCTTCCAGTCGGGAAGTGGCTTAAAGCCGTTTTCGGCAAGCTTTGATTTATCAAGACGGCTGTTATGCGGTCTTTTTGCAGGAGTTTTAAATTCATCGGACGATACGGGATTTACTGTAACGTCCGTTCTTTTTACCTGCTTAAGTATTTCAAGCACGAAGTCATACCAGCTTATATATCCGCCCTCATTGGACACGTGATAAACTCCGTACTTTTCGGTCTCGAGCATATCGCAAATCAGCCGCGACAGGTCGGGAGTGTACGTCGGCGTACCTGTCTGGTCGTCGACAAAATTAAGAACGTTGTGATTTTCAATTAGCCCGAGAACTGTTTTTACAAAGTTTTTTCCGTTTTTTCCGAACACCCACGAGATGCGAAGAATAAAGAACTTTTCAAGTCTTTTTACTTCAAGCTCACCCTCATATTTAGTTAAGCCGTACACGTTGAGCGGCTCGCATTTATCGTCGGGTTTCCAGGGCGTTTCGCCTTCGCCGTTAAACACGTAATCCGTAGAGAGATAGACGAGCTTCGTGTTATAACGCTTACACGCGTCCGCGATATTCCCGGTACCCTTTGCGTTTACAAGACGGCAGGCGTCGGCGTTATTCTCGGCGGCGTCAACCGCGGTCCATGCCGCGCAATGAACTACAGCGTCGGGTCCGAAGCCGTTAAACACGCTTTCAACGGACGCGCTGTCGGTAATATCCATTTCCTTAATATCAACGCCGAGCGCGTCATATCCACGTTTATTCAGTTCCATTATTACGTCGTGTCCGAGCTGTCCGTTTGAGCCCGTTACAAGTACCTTCATATCATTTCAGTCTTTCGCTGTAGAATTTATCAAAATAGCTCTGATACTCACCCGATATAATCTTTTCCCACCATGCGCGGTTATTCAGATACCATTCTATTGTTTTTTCAATTCCTTCTTCAAAGCACGTTTCGGGAAGCCAGCCAAGCTCGTTATGAATCTTAGTCGGGTCGATAGCGTAGCGCATATCGTGTCCCGGTCGGTCGGTTACAAATGTAATGAGGCTTTCGGGCTTACCGAGCTTTTTAAGAATAGTTTTAACTACTTCTAAGTTCGTTTTTTCATTATGTCCGCCGATGTTATAAACCTCGCCTTCTCTTCCCTTTCTCATAACGAGGTTGATAGCGGCGCAATGGTCCTCAACATAAAGCCAGTCGCGTACGTTTTCGCCCTTTCCGTAAACGGGAAGATTCTCATCTGCGAGAGCTCTGCTTATCATAAGAGGAATAAGCTTTTCGGGAAAATGGTAGGGACCGTAGTTATTTGAACAGCGCGAAATGCTTACGGGAAGTCCGTAAGTTCTGTAATACGCAAGAACGAGTAAATCCGCAGCAGCCTTCGACGCCGAATAGGGCGACGAGGTATGAATAGGAGTTTCCTCAGTAAAAAATAAATCCGGTCGGTCAAGAGGAAGGTCGCCGTACACCTCGTCGGTAGAAACCTGGTGATAACGTTTTATTCCGTACTTTCTGCAGGCGTCCATAAGAGTCTGGGTTCCGAGAATGTTTGTACGAAGGAAAATACCGGGGTCCTCGATTGAGCGGTCGACGTGCGACTCCGCCGCAAAGTTAACCACGATATCGGGCTTTTCCTCTTCAAACAGCTTTTCGACAGCCTCCTTATCCGATATATCAGCCTTAACAAATCTGAAATTCTTATTGTCCATAACGGGCTCAAGGGTTTCAAGATTACCGGCATAGGTTAAGCTGTCAAGACAGACTATCCTGTCGTCGGGATAATTTTTCAGCTCGTAGAATACAAAATTCGAGCCGATAAAGCCTGCTCCGCCCGTAACGATTATTGTCATTTTATCATTCCTCCGAATTCATCCTGAGCAACTGATTTAAGATACTCGCCGTATACGCTCTTTCCGTATTTTTCTGCCGAGGCGTTAAGCTGCCCCTTATTAATCCAGCCCTTGCGGAAGGCAATTTCCTCGGGAGCGGATATTCTTATAGCCTGCTGATTCTGAATAGTTTTAACAAAATCAGCGGCGTCGATAAGGCTGTCCATTGTTCCAGTATCGAGCCACGCAAAGCCTCTTCCGAGAAGCTCGACGTCGAGCTCGCCGTTTTTAAGATATATCCCGTTTAAATCGGTTATTTCAAGCTCGCCGCGCTTTGACGGCTTAAGCGATTTAGCATATTCGACGCAGCGGTTATCATAGAAATACAATCCCGTTACCGCAAAGGGCGATTTAGGCTTTTCGGGCTTTTCCTCAATGGAAATTACCGCGCCGTTTTTATCGAACTCAACTATTCCGAAACGTTCTGGGTCGTCGACGTGATAGCCGAATACCGTTGCCCTGCCGTTCTTTTCGGCATTATTAAGAGCCTTGGCAAGAATCGTGCTGAAGCCTGCGCCGTAGAAAATATTATCGCCGAGTACCATAGCGCAGCAGTCGTCGCCGATAAAATCCTCACCTATAATAAACGCCTGAGCGAGTCCGTTGGGAGACGGCTGCTCTTTATACGACAGTTTTATACCGTAATTACTTCCGTCGCCGAGAAGCTTTTTAAAGCTCGGTAAATCCTGAGGCGTGGAAATAATCAGTATATCGTTAATACCCGCAAGCATAAGCGTACTCAGAGGATAGTAAATCATAGGCTTATCGTAAACGGGTAAAAGCTGTTTTGACGTAACCATAGTG
>JAILGO010000127.1 GCA_024696725.1 Eubacterium sp.
TAAAGAGGGAGCAAATCCCGATAAGGTTATGCAGCAGCTCACCGAGCACAACCTCGTTCCCGAGGAGTGGGGCGGCGACGTTATCTGCGTACCCGTTTCGGCTAAAACGAAAATGGGTATCGACAAGCTGCTTGAAACTATAAGCCTCGTTGCCGAAATGGCTGAGCTTAAGGCTAATCCCGACAGAAGCGCCAAGGGCGTCGTAATTGAGGCTAAGCTCGATAAGGGAAGAGGACCTATCGCAACCCTTCTCGTTCAGAACGGTACGCTCAAGGCGGGCGACGTTATTATCGCTGGCACCGCAGTCGGCAGAGTAAGAGCTATGACCGACTACCGCGGTAAGAAAATCAATGAAGCAGGTCCGTCGGTACCCGTAGAGATTATGGGACTTGACTCTGCTCCTATGAGCGGCGATTTATTCAACGCCGTATCCGACGAAAAGCTTGCGCGTCAGCTCGTTGAGCAGCGTAAGGAGCAGGCTAAGGAGGAGGAATTCAAGGCATATCAGAAGGTTACTCTCGATACGCTCTTCGATACTCTTCAGGACGGCGAAATGAAGGAACTTAACATTCTCGTTAAGGCTGACGTTCAGGGCTCCGTCGAGGCGGTTAAGCAGTCGCTTCTTAAGATTGAAAACGACGAGGTACGCGTTAAGATTATCCACGGCGGCGTAGGTATAGTTAACGAGAGCGACGTAATGCTCGCGAGCGCTTCTAATGCGATTATCGTCGGCTTTAATATTCCCGTAGACTCCGTTGCTAAGGAAAGCGCAGAGCGCGAGGGTATTGAAATTAAGACCTACGATATTATCTATGACGCTATCGAGGATATAGAAAACGCTATGCGCGGAATGCGCGCGCCGAAATACCGCGACGTTGATACCGGCTCTGCCGAGGTCCGCGAGGTTTATAAGATTTCCTCGGCGGGAACTATCGCCGGCTGCGTTGTTACAAGCGGTACTATCCGCAAGTCGGGTAAGGTACGCGTTATGCGCGACGGAAAGCAGCTCGCTGACGTAGCAATAGCGGGACTCAAGAGATTTAAGGACGACGTAAAAGAGGTTTCCTCGGGCTATGAGTGCGGTATCTCGCTTGAAGATTTCGACGATATCGCTCAGGGAGATATCTTTGAATGTTATATCGTAGAGGAATACAGGGACTGATAATATGCCGGGTTACAGAATAGACAGAATAACCGAAGACATAAAGCGTGAGCTCGTCCACATTCTCCGCGAGGTCAAGGACCCGCGCGTAGACGAAATGCTCACCGTTGTAAAGGTTGACGTCAGCAGCGATTTAAGCTACTGCAAGGTTTATGTCAGCGCAGTAGAGGGA
The DNA here is from genome assembly GCA_024696725.1 of Eubacterium sp. Classification (GTDB taxonomy): domain Bacteria; phylum Bacillota; class Clostridia; order Oscillospirales; family Acutalibacteraceae; genus Eubacterium_R. The sequence continues at coordinate 1,335 of JAILGO010000127.1, forward strand.
ATTGAAAAGGCTAAGGAAAGCGTAAAGGGACTTAAGGCGGCTTCGGGCTTTATCCGTAAGCGCCTCGGCTCCTCGCTTCATCTGCGTAAGGTTCCCGAGCTTAAATTCATTGCCGACGATTCAATAGAAAAGGGCTTTGAGCTTTTTGACAAACTGAAGTCAATTCATATTTCGGAGAATTCGGAAAATGACGAAGATTAATGTTGAAAAATGTGCGAAGATACTGAAGGATAAGGATAATATTCTTATCCTTATGCACGCGCACCCCGACGGTGATACTCTCGGCTGCGGCTTTGCTCTTTGCAGCGCTCTGTTAAAGCTCGGGAAAAAGGCTAAGGCAGTTTGCGCCGACGTCATTCCGTCAAAATACGGCTATCTTTTTGAGGGCGTTGAAATGCCCGATTTCAAAGAGGAGTATATCGTATCGGTTGACGTCGCGGCTGAAAAGCTGCTCGGCGATTTTGAAAAGGTCTACGGCGGAAGAATAGATTTATGTATCGACCACCACGCGACCAATTCGGGCTACGCGGAATATCTGCTTCTTAACGCAGACGCCGCCGCTGCCGCCGAAACCGTGCTTAAGGTAATCAAGGCGCTCGGGGTAAAAATTGATAAGCATATCGCGGACTGTCTGTTTACGGGTATTTCAACCGATACGGGCTGCTTCAGATATGCAAGCGCTACCTCTAATACCTACCGTGCGGCTGCCGAGCTTATAGACTACGGCGCTGAAAACGGTATGATTAACCGCGCTATGTTTGAAACTAAAACGTGGAGCTATGCCGCGCTTGAAAGACTCGCGCTTGAGGGTATGGAATTCTACGGCGACGACAGAATCTGTCTTATCGCCGTAACGCGCGATATGTACGAAAAGACGGGAACGCAGGAACAGGATACTGAAGCTATCCCGCCGCTTACGCGTCAGATTGAGGGCGTGGAAATCGGTCTCACTCTGCGTGAAAAAGAGGACGGAACCTGTAAGTGCTCTATAAGAACTTACGAAAGCGTTGACGCCTCAAAGCTTGCCGCCTTCTTTAACGGCGGCGGACATAAGCAGGCTGCCGCCTGCGAGCTTGACTGCAATATCGACGAGGCTAAAAGAAGGCTTGTTGAAAAAAGCCTTGAAATGATATGACGGGAATAATCTGTATAGATAAGCCCGCGGGAATGACCTCCTTCGGCGTAGTTAATAAGGTGCGCGGAATAATGAAGCTTAAGAAGGCGGGACATACGGGAACGCTCGACCCGCTTGCTACGGGAGTTCTTCCCGTTATGCTCGGAAGCGCAACGCGCTTTCTTAACTTCCTTCCCGACAGCGATAAGGCTTACCGCGCTGAATTTATACTCGGTAAAACTACCGATACCCTCGATATTACGGGTAAGGTAACGGGCGAGTATGAGGTGAGCGCAAGCGGGGAGGACGTCGAAGCGCTTCTTCCCGAATTTACGGGAAAAATAATGCAGCTTCCGCCGATGTTCAGCGCTAAAAGCGTGAACGGGGTAAGACTCTACGAGCTTGCCCGTCAGGGCGGGGAAATTGAAAGAACGCCCTGTGAAGTCGAAATAAAGCGGCTTGAGCTCGTCGGCGAAAAGAACGGAGTCTATACCCTTGACGTTGAATGCTCTAAGGGTACGTATATCCGCTCGCTTATCGACGATATCGGTAAAAGACTCGGCTGCGGCGCGGTTATGACCTCGCTTTGCAGAACTAAGGCGATGGGCTTTGCGATTGACTGCTGCGTAACCCTTGAAGAGCTTCAGACAATGAAGGATAGGGGAGAGCGCTTTGAAAACGCCGTAATTCCTCTTGAAAGGCTTTTTGAGAGCTTTGAAAAGACGTACGTAAGTCCTGCGCAGGCTGTCCGTTTTTCAAACGGCGGTGCGCTTGATATTGAAAGACTTAAAAATACTCCCGTCGTTAAAACGCCTGTCTGCGTTTATTCACCCGACGGAGAGTTTTTGGGACTCGGCGAAAGCGATGGTACGGAGCTTAAGGCTTTAAAGCTTATGCCGAGATAGGAAACATAATGGGAATTAGAAAAGCAATAGCGCTCGGCGATTTCGACGGTATGCACCTTGCTCATAAAACCGTTGTAACGGGCGCTGAAAACGTAACGATATACTGCGTTAATAACCGTTTCACTCTGCTTCAGAAAAGCATATTTGAAAGACGTTATCCTAACGCGGTGTTCGCTGATTTCAATAAAATTAAAAACCTGAGCGCCGGGGAATTTATAGATACGGTGCTTATAGACGAATATAAAGCCGAGACGTTACTCTGCGGCTTTAATTTCCGTTTCGGAAAAAACGCGATGTGGTCGGCGCACGATTTAAGAGCGTATCTTGAGGCGAGAAACGTGTGGGTACGAATCCTCGAGCATCAGGATTACGACGGCGCGCCGATAAGCTCAAGCAGAATAAGAGAGCTTCTTAAAAACGGTGAAATAAATAAGGTTAACGATATGCTCGGTTATAATTTCACGTTTGAAAGCACGGTTGTTGAGGGCGATAAAAGAGGAAGAAAAATCGGCTTTCCTACCATTAATCAGTCGCTCCCCGAAGGACTCTGCGTGCCGAAGTACGGCGTGTATGAAAGCAGAGCGGAGGTCGGCGGTAAAATGCTAAAGTCGGTTACCAATATAGGAATCCGCCCGAGCTTCAGACTCGATACTCCCGTGTCCGAAACGCATATTCCGGGATTTGACGGAAGCCTTTACGGAAAGACCGTAAGGATTGAGCTTCTGAAATATCTGAGAGAGGAAAAGACCTTCTCATCTCTTGATGAGCTGAAGAAGCAGCTTACTTATGATAAAAGCAGTATTATTTGATTTTGACGAAACGCTTCAGGACAGAACCGAAGCCTTTGAGCATTATATGGATAATTTCTTTAAGCTCTATCTTCCCGATATCGACGGCGCGGAGCTTGAAAAAAGGCGCGAGGATATGCGCGTTACGGGTAAGGGTGGATACGTAAACCGCGTCGAGTGGTATACCGGGCTTATAGATATGTGGAAATGGGACGACGCGCCTCCTGCCGAGGAGCTTGCCCACCACTACAACTATACCTTCGGCGATTGTAACGTGGTCTTTCCCGATTCCGAGCCGCTTCTCAAGGAACTTAAAAACAGGGGATATATAATCGGCGTAATAACTAACGGTCCCTCTGTTTTACAGAATCATAAAATGCAGACGAGCGGTCTTATGCCATACGTCGACGTTCTCGTAGTAAGCGGCGATTACGGCGTGCATAAGCCCGACCCCGGGCTGTTTAGAATTGCCGCCGAAAAAATCGGGCTTGAGTGCAGCGAATGCGTATACGTCGGCGACCACCCCGTAAACGATATTCAGGGCGCGCTCGGCGCGGGTATGAAAGCGATAAGAATGAATTTCGGTTATTTTAAGGACGTTGACCTTCGCGATGACGTCCCCGTAATCGAGCACATAATAGATGTTTTAAAATACATATAAAAGCTCTCCGACGGAGAGCTTTTTTTAGAGCCTGAGGCTATGTTCTTAAAGAAAGCCGTCGTAACGAAGCTTTATATAATCAGTATAAAAAACTGTTAATTTTCCTATTGACAAACGGGCGAAGAAATGGTACACTGTAACACATAAAAGCTTTAAAGCGTAAAACTTTAAAGCGCTAAAGTGAATTGAGAGGTGTTCATTATGGAAATGGCAGTAAAAATTATTATGCTTGTTCTCTTTTTCGGCGTTATGATAGGCGTCGGCTTCTACTCGAAAAAGCATACAACCGACGTTAAGGGCTTCGTTCTCGGCGGAAGAAGCGTAGGTCCGTGGCTTACGGCGTTTGCTTACGGTACTTCGTATTTCTCTGCGGTAATCTTCGTAGGCTACGCGGGACAGTTCGGCTGGAAGTTCGGTATCGCTTCTACCTGGATAGGTATAGGTAACGCCGTTATCGGCTCGTTTGCCGCGTGGGCGATACTCGGACGAAGAACAAGAATTATGACCCAGCATCTTGACTCGGCTACGATGCCGCAGTTCTTCGGAGAGCGCTTTAACAGTAAGGGACTTAAGATTGCCGCTTCCGTAATCGTATTTATCTTCCTTATTCCGTATACTGCTTCGCTTTATAACGGTCTTTCCCGTCTTTTCGGCATGGCGTTCAATATTGATTACAGCGTTTGTATTATCATTATGAGCGTGCTTACCGCGGTTTATGTAATCGCAGGCGGTTATATGGCTACGGCTATTAACGATTTTATTCAGGGAATTATTATGCTTTTCGGTATAGTAATCGTTATCGCTGCCGTGCTTAAGATTAACGGCGGCTTTACGGGCTCGCTTGACGGACTTGCTCAGATTGTTGATACTAAGGTTTCCTCAAACCCGGGTGTGTTTAACTCCTTCTTCGGTCCCGACCCGTTAGGACTTCTGTTCGTAGTAATCCTCACCTCTCTCGGTACCTGGGGACTTCCTCAGATGGTACAGAAATTCTACGCTATTAAATCCGAAAGCGACATTAAAAAGGGAACCGTTATCTCTACCTTCTTTGCTATCGTTGTAGCAGGCGGCTGCTACTTCCTCGGCGGCTTCGGAAGACTCTTCTCCGATAAGCTTGAAGTGCTTGAGGACGATACGCTTAAAAACGGCTTCGACAGCATTATACCCACTATGCTCAGCGACCTTTCCCCTCTCTTAATAGGACTTGTTGTAATTCTCGTGCTTTCGGCTTCGATGTCGACTCTTTCTTCGCTCGTTCTCGCTTCCTCCTCAACCCTTACTATCGACTTCCTTAAGGGTAATATCATTAAGAAGATGAGCGAGAAAAAGCAGGTTCTCTCTATGAGAATTCTCGTCGTAATCTTTATCGCAATTTCTGCGGTTATCGCGCTGTTCCAGTATAATACGACCTCTAACTTTATCGCGCAGCTTATGGGTATTTCGTGGGGAGCGCTCGCCGGCGCATTCCTTGCACCCTTCCTCTTCTCGCTTTACTGGAAAAAGACGACGAAGGCTGCCTGCTACGTAAGCTTCGCGTTCGGCTCGCTGCTTATGATTGCGAATATGCTCTTCAGAGCGCATTTCCCCGCGATTATGCAGTCGCCGATTAACTGCGGCTCAATCGCTATGCTTGCGGGACTTGTAATCGTTCCGCTCGTAAGCCTTATAACTCCCAAGCCCGACGAAAAGCTTGTAGAGGAAACCTTCGCGTGCTATAATAAAAAGCAGATAGTTCCCGCTAAGGAATCTCTCGGCGAGGACGCGGAGTAATAAATAATAAAAACGGGCGGGACTGAGTGCCCGCCCGTTTACAGGAGTAAAATATGATTGTTGACGTTCATACCCATTCGTTCCCGGAGAGAATAGCCGAAAAGGCTATTCCCGCTATGTCAGCCGCCGCTAAGACGACGGCTTATACTAAGGGTACCGACGCAGCGCTTTCTGCTTCAATGGACGAAGCGGGGATAGATATATCCGTTCTGCTTCCCGTAGCGACAAATTCCGGACAGGTTGAAAAGCTTAATAATATCGCGATAGAAAAAAACGAAGCCTTCTGCGGAAAAGGACTTTTTTCGCTCGGCTGTATGCACCCCGAATATGAGGATTATAAAAACGAGCTTTCGCGAATAAAGGACAGGGGACTGACGGGAATAAAGCTTCACCCCGCATATCAGGATACCGACCTTGACGATAAAAGGTATCTAAGAATAATTGACCGCGCGAGCGAGCTCGGACTCGCCGTAATGGTACACGCAGGTCTTGATATAGGAATTATGCCGCATAATTTTTCCTCCGTCGGGCATATCTGTACCGTGCTTAAAGAGATTGCGCCCCGGCGCTTCGTGCTCGCTCACATGGGCGGCTGGAAGGGCTGGAACGAGGTCGAAAGCACGCTCTGCGGAGAGAACGTTTATCTCGATACCTCGTTTTCCCTTGAGCGTTACGAGGTCCCCGACGGTATGTTCGTTCCCGAGGAGGAAACCCGCCTTATGAGCGACGAACAGTTTTTAAGAATATTAAAAAAGCACGGCGCCGATAAAATTCTTTTCGGTACCGACAGCCCGTGGAGCGACCAGAAGAAAACGCTTGAGCATATTAAACGGCTCGTTCCCGACGAAAAGGAGCAAGCCCTTATACTGAGCGAAAACGCTTTTAAAGTCTTTTCGCTGTAAAAAAAGACGGCTGATTATCAGCCGCCTCTTTTTATTTTATCTTAATCTTTTTCTTTGCGCTCCACGGGGTAAAGAGCTTTTCGCCCTCTCCCTGATTTACGTAAGCTCTTACCCTGAAGTAATATACCTTGCCCGATTTGAGCTTTTTAATCGTTTTCTTAATATTCTTTTTGCCCTTGATTGTAACGGTTTTGGCTTTTTTGAATTTTTTGCTTGTGCTGTACTGAAGCTGATAGCCGTTAGCGTTAGTGATGTTCTTTGACCACTTAATGAAAGCGGTTCTTTTCTTTTTGCCCGTAAGGCTTGTAATGATGGGCGATATCGTCGTAGCGTTGCAGGGAACGTTACCCTCTATAAGAAGGCTTCCCTTCGTCGTGTAAGAGCTGAGCTTAACCGTACCGTTTTTCTTAACGTAAGCGTTCTTGCCTCTTATTTTCATTATTTTCGAGTTAGAACTCTTGTATACAACGTCGCTGTCTGCTAAATTAAATTTGCCGCTGTAAACGCCGTAGCCGGTAACCTTCATCTTAAGGATATATTTTCCGTTTTTAACGCTTATGAAATCTATCGAGCCGCTCTTGAGATTTGTATATAAAACCTTTTCGTTTGAAGAAATTACCCTCGTCGTGAAATCCGTTTCAATCTCGCCTGCGGGAACGGTTGAAACGATAATATAAAGAGCCGTTTCGTTGTCGCAGGTAAACGCCGCGAGACCTATGCTTTTAATATTTGTAACGGTTTTAAGCTCGTCTATTTCAGCCATGACCGAATCCCCGGATATTCCGCTGAGTCTTGAAACGCCGGGGAAACAGGTATTATTATACTCGGGAATAACGGTAGTGATTGCGCTTCCGTCGGGAAGGCTGAAGCTGTTATCGGTATAAAGAGCCGATTTAACGGCAAGAAGCCTCGCCGCCTCCATTAGCTCTTTATCGTATTCAAGTTTGTAAAGTGAGTTTTCTGCCCTGACGCCGTTGATTTCATCAAGAACGGTTTTGACTGTTTCGTTATTCTGCGTACCCGTAACCGTGACCGTAACGAGCTCGCCCTCTGAAGCAAAAGCCGTAAAGCCGATGCCCGAAACCGAGAGTAAAAGAACAGCGGACAGTAAAACGGAAATAATTTTTTTCATATTAATTCTCCTTAAAGATTTTATTAAAAATATGATACCACTGAACTGACTGTTTGTCAAATAAAAACGCACCGTTTAAAACGGTGCGTTTTCTGTATTCGTTTATTTAAGATAATCCGTAATATCCGAGTCGCTGAGCGTCTGGATACCGTTTCTCGCAAGAATCTGTTCCGCCTGCTCAACCTCGTCGACTCTCAGTACAACGTAAGCGTTGCCCGCTACGGCGCCCGTGAAGGCGTAAACGTATTCGATGTTAATGCCTGCCGCCGTAAGAGTATTGAGAATGTTGTTGAGCGCGCCCGCCTTGTCGTTCATTTTTACCGCGATGACGGGAGTCTCGCGCACGATAGTTTTATCGTCAAGCGCCGCCTTCGTCTTTTCGGTGTCCGAAACGATAACTCTGAGAATACCGAAATCCTTTGTGTCCGCAACGCTGAGTGCGCGGATGTTTACGCCTGCGTCGGTAATTGCCGCTACCGCCTTACAGAGCGTGCCGGGAACGTTTTCAAGAAATGCGGATAATTGTGTAATAGCCATAATTCAGTCCCCCTTTAGTGAAGCTTTCTCTTGTCTATAACTCTGACCGCCTTGCCCTCTGAGCGCTCGATTGATTTCGGCGCAACAAGGTGAATCTTCGGGTTAATGCCTAACATAGCGCGCATTGCCTGAGCAAGCTCTCTCTCGCTCATCTGCATTTCCGCAACCTTGTCCGAGAAGCGCTCGGGTGAGCACTCAACGTATATGTCGAAGGTGTCAGTGTTATTTACGCGGTCAACAACAATCTGATAGTTCGGCGTATAGCCTTCCTTAAGCAGAACTGTTTCAATCTGACTCGGGAATACGTTAACGCCGCGGATAATCATCATATCGTCGCTTCTTCCGAGCGGCTTGGTCATTCTTACGTGCGTTCTGCCGCATTCGCATTTTTCTCTTGTTAAGATACAAATATCCTTCGTTCTGTAACGGAGGAGGGGGAAACCCTTCTTATCAAGCGAGGTGAAAACGAGCTCGCCTTTTTCGCCCTCGGGAAGAACCTCGCCCGTGTCGGGGTCGATAATTTCCGCATAGAAATGGTCCTCGTTAATGTGCATACCGTTTTGCATTTCACATTCGAACGCAACGCCGGGTCCCGAGGTTTCGGTAAGACCGTAAATATCGTAAGCCTTGATTCCGAGGCTCTTTTCGATTTCCTGACGCATTTCCTCAGTCCACGGCTCAGCGCCGAAGATGCCCGCCTTGAGCTTGTTATCCTCGGGCTTGTAGCCCTGTTCTGCAAGCGATTCGCCTATATATGCGGCATAAGACGGTGTACAGCAGAGAATGGTAGAGCCTAAGTCCATCATAAACTGAATCTGTCTGTTTGTGTTACCCGACGACATCGGAAGCGTCATGCATCCGACCTTCTGCGAGCCGCCGTTGAGTCCTGCGCCGCCGGTGAATAAGCCGTAGCCGTAGCATACCTGACATACGTCCTCGTTTGTTCCGCCTGCCGCTACAACGGCTCTCGCGCAGCATTCCTCCCACATATCTATATCCTCTTTAGTGTAGAAGGCGACGACGCGCTTTCCCGTCGTACCCGAGGTCGACTGGATACGTATAATGTCCTTTAAATCCGTACCGAGAAGTCCGTAGGGATAAGCGTCCCTTAAATCGTCCTTTGAAAGGAAGGGAAGCTTTTTGATATCGTCAAGCGACCTGATATCCTCGGGCTTAACGCCCTTTTTGTCCATAAGGTTGCGGTAGTATTCAACGTTGTCGTATACGTACTTAACCTGCTTAACGAGCTTTTCGCTCTGAAGCTTTCTGATTTCTTCAACCGGCATCGTTTCGATTTCCGGCTGAAAATACCTCTTGTCCATCTGTTTTTCCTCCTGTTTTATTTGTTATGAATTTCTGCCGAGAGAGAACGCTTTTTTATTAAGCTCGAGGAACTTCGGCGGAACGCATTTTTCAAGCGCGTCGAGCCACTGCTCCTCGGTGAAATCAAATTTCTTTGAAAGCTTACCTAAAAGCGCAATGTTAACCGCCTTCGACGAGCCTGCCTCGTTAGCGAGAGCGAGCGCGTCGAACGCCTCAACCTCAGCACCTGCCGCTTTCATCTTTTCGACGAGCTGTTCGGGATATGCCGCACTTCCCGTAATAACAGGCATGGGGTCAATCTGCTGAGTGTTAACTACAATATGTCCGTGAGGCTTGAGATACTCTGCGTATCTTGCCGCCTCAAGAAGCTCAAATGAAACGATATAATCCGCTTCTCCCTTGTCGATAACGGGGGAGTAAACCTTTTCGCCGAAGCGTACATAGGTAACGACGGAGCCGCCTCTCTGGCTCATTCCGTGTACCTCCGAAACCTTAACGTCGTAGCCTGCGGTAAGGAGAATCTGTCCGAGCAGCTTGCTTGCGAGAAGCGAGCCCTGACCGCCAACGCCGACAATCATAATATTCTTTGTCATAGTCAGTCCCTCCTTAGTTAAGCGCGTCGAAATGACACAGCTGCTGACATACTCCGCAGCCCGTGCAGAGCGTCGGGTCAATATGAGCCTTGCCGTCGCGGAAGCTTATTGACGGACAGCCGAGTTTCATACATGACTTACAGCCTACGCACTTGTCGGTGTCTGCCTTTATAGGCGGATTTGTTTTAACGTATTTAAGAAGAACGCAGGGACGGCGAGAGATGATAACCGAGGGCTCGTTTGCCTTAAGCTCCTCTTTAACCGCCTCGTCGGTAGCCTTTAAATCGTAGGGGTCGACAATGCGTACTCTGTTGAAGCCCATAGCCTTACAGAGCGCCTCAAGGTCGATTTTACCCGCAGGGTCGCCCTTGATGTTGTAGCCCGTCGTCGGGTTCTGCTGATGTCCCGTCATACCCGTAATCGAGTTGTCGAGTATGATAACGGTTGAGTTGCTCTGATTGTAAGCAATATTCGCAAGTCCCGTCATACCCGAGTGCATAAACGTCGAGTCGCCGATAACCGCTACCGTGCTGCCCTCAGCCTCTTCGCCGAGCGCCTTGTTAAAGCCGTGTACGGACGAAACGGACGCGCCCATACAAAGCGTCATGTGCATAGCTGAAAGCGGCGCGACGGCGCCGAGCGTGTAGCATCCGATATCGCCGAGAACGGTGCATTTATTCTTGTTAAGCGTATAGAAGAGTCCTCTGTGCGGACAGCCCGAGCACATTGCGGGCGGACGCATCGGAAGCTCGTCAATCGCCTTACAGCTTTCCTTTTCGGGAACGCCGAGCTTTTCTGCGATAAGGTTCTGTGAGAATTCGCCGATAATCGGGAATATGTCCTTGCCTTCAACCTTTAAGCCGAGCGCTCTGCAGTGATTTTCAATAATCGGGTCGAGCTCCTCGATAACGACGAGTCTGTCGACCTTGGAAGCAAAATCCTTAATAAGCTTTACGGGAAGGGGATTGACCATACCGAGCTTAAGTACGCTTGCGCTGTCGCCGAATACCTCTTTAGCGTAAAGATAACTCGTCGAGCAGGTGATAATACCGAGCTCGGTGCCGCCCATTTCAATGCGGTTTACGTCGCTCGTTTCAGCCCATTCGCGGAGCTTTTCGGTGCGCTCCTCAACGAACGGGTGACGCTTTTTAGCGTTACCGGGCATCATAACGTATTTCGCGATATTGCGCTCGTAGGGCTTTGAAACCTCAACGCGCTCGCCTTTTTCTACGATACTCTGACAGTGGGAAACGCGCGTGCACATCTTAACGATAACGGGCGTGTCGAATTTCTCGCTTAAATCGAAAGCGAGCTTTGTAAAACGGAGAGCCTCGTCGCTGTCGGACGGCTCAAGCATGGGAACCTTAGACGCGATTGCGTGGTGACGGCTGTCCTGCTCGTTCTGAGACGAGTGCATTCCTGCGTCGTCGGCAACTGCGATAACCATGCCCGCGTTTACGCCGGTATAAGAAGCCGTGTAAAGCGGGTCTGCGGCGACGTTAAGACCTACGTGCTTCATACCGCAGAAGCTTCTTTTTCCCGCCATAGCCGCGCCGAAAGCAACCTCCATGGCAACCTTCGCGTTAGGCGCTCATTCGCAGTATATTTCGTCGTATTTTGCAGCCTCCTCGGTAATCTCCGTCGAGGGAGTACCGGGATAGCTTGAAGCAACAGAGCAGCCCGCCTCGTAAAGTCCGCGGGCGAACGCCTTGTTGCCGAGCATTAATTCTTTCATATTTCTGACCTCGGTTCAAGTTGAATAAGATATATAATAGCACAAGTAATTTTAAATTACAATATTATAATTACGATTCGTTTTCCTTTGCAACAAGGTTTTCAACGCAGTACATCCTGCGGAGCGTCGGCTTCTCGATTTTACCCGTAGGATTTCTCGGGATGTCGGCGAATATAATCTTTCTCGGCCTTTTGTATCTCGCCATACCGAGACAGAATTCGTTAACCTCGTCCTCTGTGAGCGTAAAGCCCTCCTTAACCTCGATAATCGCCGCCGAGATTTCGCCGAGACGGGAGTCGGGCATACCGATAACCGCGACGTCCTTAATCTGATTCATTTTTCTTAAGAAGTCCTCAATCTGTACCGGATAGATATTCTCGCCGCCGCTTATGATAACGTCCTTTTTTCTGTCAACGAGGAAGATAAAGCCGTCCTCGTCCTCTTTAGCCATATCGCCCGTAAAGAGCCATCCGTCCTTAAGGCATTCTTTAGTAGCCTCTTCGTTTCTGTAATAGCAGGTCATAACGCCGGGACCCTTAACGCAGAGCTCGCCGATTTCACCGCGCGCAACCGTGTTACCCTCTGTGTCTACTATTTTAGTCTCCCAGCCATAGCCCGCCTTGCCGATAGCTCCGACCTTGTGAGTGTTCTCGATTCCGAGGTGTACGCAGCCGGGACCGATGCTTTCGGAAAGACCGTAGTTGGTGTCGTAATCGTGGTTCGGGAATACGCTCTTCCAGCGCTTGATAAGACTCGGCGGAACGGGCTGAGCGCCTATGTGCATAAGTCTCCAGCACGATAAATCGTATTTTGAAAGGTCGATTTTTCCGCTGTCGATATCGTCGAGAATATCCTGCGCCCACGGAACGAGAAGCCATACTATCGTACAGCGCTCGTTATGTACCGCCTGAATAACGTATTCGGGCTTCGTTCCTTTAGGAAGCACGGCCTTTCCGACCGATACGAGCGAGCCGAACCAGTGCATTTTTGCGCCGGTATGGTAGAGCGGGGGAATACAGAGAAATACGTCGCCGTGAGTCTGACCGTGGTGCGCCTGCTCGCATTTCGCCGAGTGCATAAGGCTCTCGTGATTATGTAAAATCGCCTTCGGGAAGCCCGTCGTACCCGACGAGAAGTATATCGCCGCGTTGTCGCTGTCGGTAATTTCTATATTCGGGTTTGAATCGTCAGCGTTTGCGGTCAGTTCAAAGTAACTCTCCGCAAAGGTCGGACAGGTGCCTTCACCCGCGTAAATAAGCGCGCATTTTCTTGAAAGCTTGTCCGCAATCGGCTCAATTCTTCCGATAAAAGCGGAGCCGAACACCATTACGTCAACCTCAGCAAGCTCGGCGCAGTAGTCGATTTCGTCGGTGTCGTATCTGAAATTGAACGGAACGGCAATCGCGCCGGTCTTAAGCACTCCGAAGTAAATCGGAAGCCATTCTATGCAGTTCATCATAAGAATAGCAACCTTTTTGCCTTTTCCTATGCCTCTGCCGAGGAGAGCGTTCGCGAAGCGGTTAGCCTTCTCGTTAAAAATTTTCCAGGTTATTTCAAGCCTGTACGCTGAGGTGTGCTTAGGCTCTGTAAGGGAATACTCCTTCCAGGTAACGTAACGTTTTTCCTCAATCTCGGGATTAAGCTCTACAAGACATACCTCGTCGCAGTAAAGCTCGCTGTTTTTTTCAAGATAATCGGTAATAGGCATATTAACAGCCTCCTTTGGGTATTAATGCAATTTAACGCTTAAAAGGTTTAAATCGCTAAAGTGTTTTTATTTTAACACATTTGATCTCGATAGTCAATATAATGTTTTAGTATTAATAATTATAAATTATATAGGATGTAAAAAATCGAAGGTCGCGGCTGATTGCTTTAAAATATGTCAAAATTAGTGTAATTTATAC
>JAILGO010000155.1 GCA_024696725.1 Eubacterium sp.
ATATAAAAGATAAGTGCATTCCCAAAGCCATGGGAATGCACGACATTACATAAGATCCATAATGCTCATTCCTCGGTAGACGCTGAGCTTACATCCCGAAGGATGCCTGCTGTCTTTGGTTGAACAGCGAGAATTATTATATATTATTATTTTTTAATTGTCAAGAGTTTTTTATTATTATATTTTTTAACTCTGCTTCTCGTGATATTCCTTTTCGGTGTTTACATTCCAGATATTTGATTTATCCTTGCTGCCGGAAAGGATATTCTTTACCGTTTCAAACGAGGTACACATACTGTGGTCGATATTATTGTAGCGGTGCTGACCGTTTCTTCCGACGCAGTAAAGATTATCAATAGTATTAAGATAATCACGAAGCTCACCCATACGCTCATAGGTATCAAAGTATGCGGGATAAGCCTTTTTAACTCGTTCCACATGGTTATCAAGCACAACGCTTTCGGAGCTTATAAGCCCGATTTTTACCATTTCTCTTATTCCGAGAGCGGCGAACTCGTCATCGGTCATAGACCACATTCCGTCGCCTTCGTTACAGAAGTATTCGAGACCGACCCACACGGTGTTTTCAAGGTCCTTAACCATATACGGCGACCAGTTGTTATAGACCTGAAAACGTCCCATTTTAACGCTTTTATCGTGAACGTAAACCCAGTTATCGGGAACTATATTTCCGAGCGTTTTGATTTTTGTTTTGTTTTCAAGCGCAAGCTCTTTTACAAGCACGCCGACGGTCATATAATCACGGTACGGGAGTCCCTTAGCGATTTCCGAAATATCTTCGGGAACGCCGTTCATTCCCTCAACCAAATCCTTTACGGGCATTGACGAAATAACGATATCCCCTTCGGTGTTAAGCTCTTTTCCGTCTTTTTCATAAATAACGCCTTTAAGGATACTTCCGTCCTTTACAAGCTTTGTCACCTTAGCGTTTTTAATAATAGCTCCGCCCATTTTTTCAATCTCTGACGCAGTAAGCTCCCAAAGCTGACCGGGACCGAATTTCGGATATGAAAATTCCTCAATAAGCGAGGTTTCGACCTTACGGTTTTTACTTTTAAACACCTTGCCTAAAACGTCCTTCAAAACAGCCGAAATTGAAATTCCCTTAACTCTTTGGGCTCCCCATTCGGGCGAGATTTCGCTCGGGTGGCGTCCCCAGAGATTTTCGGTATAGTTTTCAAAAAACATTGAATAAAGCTTTTTACCGAAACGGTTGATATAAAAATCCTCGAGCGAGTTTTCCTTACGCCTGAAAACAAGGGTTTTAAGATAGCTGAAGCCTACCTTAGCAGTTGTTACAAGCCCCATGTTCTTAATAGTTTCGGGCTTTAGGGAAATAGGATAATCAAAGAACTTACGATTAAAGAATATTCGCGAAAGCCTGTTCCTTCTTAGCATAACGCGGTCTGTTTTTTCAGGGTCGGGACCGCCTTCTCTGAGGGTTGAAGTTCTGCCGAGAACAACGTCGTCATAAGGAAGAGCGCCCTGGGCGGGAAGCATTTTTTCCCACCACTCGTTCACCTCAGGCACCTTTGAAAAGAAGCGGTGTCCGCCCATATCCATACGGTTACCCTTATAATTAACGGTTCGCGAAATACCGCCAAAGCAATCGCTTTCCTCAAAAACGGTAACCTCGTATTCATTTGATTTACTGAGCAGCTCATAGGCGGCGGTTAAGCCTGCGGGACCTGCTCCGATTATAATTACTTTCTTCATGGTTTCACCGTTAATATAATATTATTGTTAATTTTAACATATTATATATCAAAGTTCAACAAAAAAAGACAGGGCGTTTACCCTGTCTTTAAACTTTTATTATTCAGCTGCGGCGGAGCCAACCTTATTAGGATTGATTCTGATGCCGGGGCCCATTGTTGAAGCTACTGCGCAGGACTTGATGTACTGGCCTTTAGCTGCCTCGGGCTTAGCCTTGATAATAGCGTCGAGAAGAGCGTTGAAGTTTTCAACAAGCTTATCCGTACCGAAGGAAACCTTACCAATCGGGCAGTGAATGATATTAGTCTTATCAAGACGGTATTCAATCTTACCTGCCTTAGCTTCCTTAACAGCCTGAGCAACGTTAGGAGTTACTGTACCGGCTTTCGGCGACGGCATAAGACCGCGGGGACCGAGGATTTTACCGAGACGGCCAACGAAGCCCATCATATCGGGAGAAGCAACTGCAACGTCGAATTCCATCCAGCCGCCCTGAATCTTCTGAACGAGGTCAGCGTCGCCGACGATATCAGCGCCTGCTTCCTCAGCAGCCTTTGCTAAATCGCCCTTTGCGAAAACTGCAACTCTTACGTCCTTACCGGTTCCGTTAGGAAGAACAACGGCGCCTCTAACCTGCTGGTCTGCGTGACGTGAGTCAACGCCGAGACGAACGTGAACCTCTACGGTTTCGTCGAACTTAGCCTTTGCTGTCTTCTGAACAAGGTCAAGGGCTTCCTGTGTTGTATATAAGTTAGCTCTGTCAACGAGCTTTGCACTATCTGTAAATTTCTTTCCGTGTTTCATAATTAATACCTCCAGTGGTTAATCGGATTTTTCCTCCCACAAGGGAATTAGTCTTCTACTACTATACCCATGCTGCGAGCTGTACCTGCAATCATTGACATTGCAGCTTCGAGAGAAGCAGCGTTTAAATCCTGCATCTTTGTTTCAGCTATCTTCTGAACATCAGCCTTGGAAATTGTTGCTACCTTGTTCTTGTTCGGAACGCCTGAAGCAGTTTCAATTCCGCAAGCCTTCTTAATAAGAACAGCAGCCGGCGGGGTCTTAGTAATGAATGTAAACGAACGGTCTTCATAAACGGTGATAACAACGGGGATAAGAAGTCCCGCGTCATTCTTTGTTCTTTCATTGAAGTCCTTTGTAAATGCAACGATATTTACACCGTGCTGACCGAGTGCGGGGCCAACCGGCGGCGCAGGAGTTGCTTTGCCTGCAGGGATTTGAAGTTTAATTAAACCTACTACCTTCTGAGCCATAATATTTTCCTCCTAAAAATGTGGTAATTGGCGAAGCGCTTTGCGCTCCTCCCACTCATAAAACGTCAACGCGTTTTACGGTAAAGCGGCAACGCCGCGGATTACTGAATTTTTGCGATTAGTCGCTGACCTTTTCAAGCTGGTCAAGCTCGAAATCA
This sequence comes from Eubacterium sp., assembly GCA_024696725.1. GTDB lineage: Bacteria > Bacillota > Clostridia > Oscillospirales > Acutalibacteraceae > Eubacterium_R. Next base: position 3,173 of record JAILGO010000155.1, read on the forward strand.
ACTGCGGTTTCTCTTCCGAACATGGATACGATAACCTGAACGCTGTTATTAGGCGCGTCTATAGACTCGACCGTACCCGAGAAGCCTTCAAGCGGACCGTCGATAACGTTTACGATATCGCCGACCTCGTAAGCTACCTCAACCTCAACGATGTCTTCACCGAGCGCTCTTTTAACCTCGTCCTCGGTAAGCGGAACGGGCTTGCCCTCGGGACCTACGAAGCCTGCGCAGCCTCTCGTATTACGAACGATGTACCACGTTTCGTCGGTCATAACCATTTTAATATAGATGTAGCTTGGGAAGAGCTTACGCTCGATTTCCTTTTTAGTTCCGTCCTCTTTAACCTCAACAACCGTTTCGGTAGGAATACGGACGTCCTGAATTAAATCGGTAAGGTTCTGGTTTTCGACCTTAATTCTGAGGTCGCTCGCAACCTTATTTTCATACCCCGAAAAGGTATGGGCAATATACCATCTTGCTTCTTCCATCAGCAGCCTCCTTAAATAGTCAGGAACTTATTCTGACACTTCTTCGCTTGCTGCTTCGGTAACAGCCTCTGTAAGCGCTTCGGCAGCGTTTTCCGCTTCCGCTTCTTCGGTTACTGTTTCAGCAGCAGTCGTAGTATTAGCTGCGTTTTTAATAGCCTTCATACCCTGAGTAAGACCGAAGTCAACGGCGTAGATTGCAAGACCTACGATAAGGATTACCACAAGTACGACGATGGTATTTTTCCATACCTCGGCAGCCTTGGGCCATACTACCTTTTTACCTTCGCTTCTAACGCTCTTGAAGAAACCGGCGATTGCCTTGAAAGGATTCTTAGAGGACTTTTTCTTATCGTCCTTACCTGCTTTTTCTTTAGCAGTCTTCTTAGCCTTCTTTTCGTCAGCCATCGTTATTCCTCCCGTTACTTCGTTTCTCTGTGAAGAGTATGCTTCTTACAGAACCTGCAATACTTATTCATTTCAAGTCTGTCAGGAGTATTCTTCTTGTTTTTCATTGTGTTGTAATTGCGTTGTTTGCATTCAGTGCAAGCTAAAGTAATTTTAACTCTCATTCTAAGGCACCTCCTAATTCTTTTCGATAATAATCTCCCTCACCGATTCCTGCCACGCTCGCAAGAATTAACAGGCAAAAAAATAAAACCTGTGCTGAGGTAATTGCTACTATATCACAATAGTAAAGGCTTGTCAAGTATTTTTTTATTATATATTATATAATGCTTTTTTACGCAGAAAATTCTTATTGCATTTCGGGGGGAAATATATTATTATGTTTATTGTATCTATCATTACGGAGAAAGGAAGGCGCTTATGGAGGCGGTCATTATTGGCGGCGGCGCAAGCGGCATCGCGTGCGCTATACGTTTAAAACAGAATATGCCCTCTTGCGGCGTTACGGTTTTAGAGCAGCTTGACGAGCCGTGCAAAAAGCTTTATGCAACGGGTAACGGAAGATGCAACATCACTAATACCGCTGCGGGCGGATATGAGCTGACAAGCAGCTTCTTTTCTTCAATCGGACTTGTACTCAGAGAAAGCAACGAGGGCAGAGTTTATCCTTACTCTAACCAGGCGGCGAGCGTAGTAAACATCCTTCTCGGCGCCTGCGAAAAGCTCGGCGTAAAGATAGTTACCGACGCTAACGTATATAAGGCTGAAAAAATCGGAGAGCAGTTTAACGTATTTTCAAAAAGAGGAATATTCGTTTGCGACGCGCTCGTTCTCGCAACGGGCGGTAAGGCGCAGAGTGCTCTCGGCTCAAACGGAAGCGGATATAAGCTCGCAAAAAGCTTTAACCACACGGTAACGGAGCTTTCCCCCGCTCTCGTTCAGCTTACTTCGTCGAACAAAAACTGCCGCGCTCTTAAGGGAATAAGAACGAAATGCGGACTCTCGATAGATATTAACGGCGAGAGAAAAGCGTCGTCCTTCGGCGAGTTGCTGTTTACCGACTACGGTATTTCGGGAATCGTTACGATGGACCTTTCAAAAAACGTCAGCGACGTTCGTCTTAAGAACAAAACCGAAAGGTGTATAGCGGTTATAGATTTCATTCCCGATATGAGCGAGGATGAGCTTTTAAAGCATATAAACAGCTTCGGCAGCCTTGAGGGACTTCTTCCCGCAAAGCTCTGCTCCATTCTTTCAAGACAGGCAGAGGGCAGCAGCGAGAAAATTGCAAAATACGCTAAAAACTGGAAAATCATTATTACGGGCACGAAGGGATACGATTACGCTCAGATTACCGCGGGCGGCGTATCCAACGGCGAGCTCGGAGAATATAACGACAGCAGGCTCACCGAGGGACTATACATAGTCGGAGAGCTTACGGACAATCAGTTCAGATGCGGCGGCTTCAATCTTGATTACGCTTTTTCAAGCGGTATCGCGGCTGCTGACGGGATAACAAAAGTATATGATAAGAATTAACGAAATAAAGCTTTCGCTTGACGAGGACGAGGCGCTTCTCAGGGCGAAAGCTTCAAAAATACTTAAGGTAAATGAAAAGTACATAAAAAGTCTTACAATCTATAAAAAGAGCGTCGACGCGAGAAAAAAGGACAGCGTTCATTTTACTTACAGCGTCGACGTTGAAATATCGCTTGACGAGGAGCAGATTGTAAGAAAGTGCAAATCGGGCAAGGCGGTTATTGCAGCGCCTTACAGTTACGAAACGCCCGTTTGTCACAGGACGTCGAAATACCGTCCCGTTATCGTGGGCTTCGGTCCCGCAGGTATGCTTGCGGGTATTATTCTCGCCGAGTCAGGTCTCCGTCCGATTATCCTCGAGCGCGGAAAAGCTATCGAGGAGCGTCAGAGAGACGTTAACGAATTCTGGACGAAGGCGAAGCTTGACGAGGAGTCCAACGTTCAGTTCGGCGAGGGCGGCGCAGGCACTTTTTCAGACGGAAAGCTCACTACGGGAATAAAAAGTCCGCACATAAAAAAGGTGCTCGACGAGCTTTACGAGGCGGGCGCGCCCGAGGAAATTCTTTATTCCTCGAAGCCGCATATCGGAACGGACAGGCTTGCGATAGTGGTTAAAAATATCCGTAAAAAGATAGAGAGACTCGGAGGCGAGATTTGGCTTGAAACGAGGCTTGACGAGCTTATTACGGCTAACGGCTTCGTTCACGGAGTCAGATATACAAGACGCGGAAAGCAGCTTGATTTAGAGACCGACTGCGTTATTATGGCGATAGGTCACAGCGCGCGCGACACGGTTGAAATGCTCTTTAAAATGGGCTGTGAAATCATACAGAAGCCGTTTTCGGTCGGCGCGAGAATTGAGCATCCGCAAAGCCTTATAAACAAGGCGCAGTACGGCGAATTCGCAGGTCATCCGAAGCTCGGCGCGGCAGATTACAAACTCGCGTGTCACGGTCTCCACGAACGCGGAGCTTACACCTTTTGTATGTGTCCCGGCGGTACGGTCGTAGCGGCGGCAAGCGAGAAAGGCGGAGTTATCGTAAACGGTATGAGCTCGCTTGCGAGAGACGGCGAAAACGCGAATTCTGCGCTTCTTGTAGGCATTGAGCCGAAGGACTTTCCGAGCGGGCATCCGCTTGCGGGAATATATTATCAGAGAGAAATTGAGAAGAAGGCTTATGAGCTTGCAGGCGGCGGATACAAAGCTCCCGCGCAGCTTGTCGGCGACTTTTTAAAAGGAGAAAAATCAACGGAGCTCGGCAGCGTTGAGCCGACCTATCCGCTCGGCGTAACGCTCACAAAGCTTGACGAATGCCTGCCCGAAAGGGTTACGGCGACGATGAGAAGCGCCATAACCGAAATGGACAAGAAGCTCAGCGGATTTGCGCTTTACGACGCAGTGCTTACGGCGCCGGAGACGAGAAGCTCAAGCAGCGTAAGGATTCTCCGCGACGAGTTTTTACAGTGCGCAATACGCGGCGTTTATCCCTGTGGGGAGGGCGCGGGATATGCCGGCGGAATCGTTTCAGCGGCGGTCGACGGTATCAAATGCGCGCACGCGGTTCTGAGTAACGAGCATTGATACCGAATTAATTATCAGGTATGAAAATGAAAAAGGAAAAAAAGATAATTATTATAATACTGATTGTTCTGTGCTGTGCGGTAATTGCAGGAGGAATTTTTATGCTTTTTAACAGGAACAGCGACGCAATTAAAGAGATTACCGATTTTAAAAGCATTAACCTTCGGTTCAGCGGTATGCGTATCATCGAGGAATACGAGATTATAAATAACGGCGACAAAGCTGAAATCTCTTATTATCATATCGTTTTCGACGGTGACAAGGATAAAAGAGAGCTTCAAAAAAGCGCCGTCTGTGACGTACGTGAGGTTATCGACGTTCTCAACGAATGCAGGGCGGAAAAATGGAACGGCTTCCACGGTAAGCACCCGAAGGGCGTGCTCGACGGAAGAATGTTCACGTTCGAGGCAACCGTCAACGGCTCGGACAAAATACACGCCGACGGCTCGGAGAATTTTCCGAAAAATTTCAAAAAATTTGAGGAATGGCTCAAAAATAAGTTATATGATTAAAAAGGGAGGGCGTAATGCCCTCCCTTTCAATATTATTCGTTATTTTGCGAACGGAGTTACACCTCGTGGCGGTTTTTGACCTTAAGACGCTCCATAGCTCTTGCAAGGCTCGTCTGCGACTGGTGATACTCGAAAAGCGAGTGCTCCTGTCGGAGAACCTCCTGAGCGCGCTGCGCCGCCTCTTCCGCTCTGTTTTTATCAATTTCCTCGGGGAGTTCGGCTGAGATGCACACAACGTTAGCGGTATTATTGAAAAACTCAATTATTCCGCTTCCTATAAACGCCTCTATTATTTCTCCCCCGTCCGTAACGATTTTCATTTCGCCGAAATCTATCGCGGCTACTATATTTTCGTGGTGAGCGAGAAAGCCCTTCAGTCCGTCGGAAAGCGGGAGAACGAGCTCCTGCGCCTCTCCGTCGAAGAAGGTACGGTTAGAAGCGACTATTCTCAGTTTAAACGTACTCATAAAATCACCTTAAAGCGTTTTAGCCTTTTCAAGCGCGTCGTCAAGCGTTCCGACGTTGAAGAAAGCCATTTCGGGAACATCGTCAACCTCGCCGTCAACTATTGCCTTAAAGCCGCGGATAGACTCCTTAACGGGAACGTAAACGCCCTTTAAGCCCGTAAAGGTTTCGGCAACGTGGAAAGGCTGAGATAAGAATTTTTCAATTTTTCTCGCGCGGAAAACGGAGAGCTTATCCTCTTCGGACAGCTCCTCCATACCGAGAATCGCAATAATATCCTGAAGCTCCTTATAGCGCTGAAGATACTCCTGTACCTTACGCGCTACCTCGTAATGCTCCTCGCCGACGACGTCAGCCTCGAGAATTCTCGAGTTACTCTCAAGCGGGTCAACGGCCGGATATATACCCTTTTCAACGATTTTACGCGAAAGCACGGTAGTAGCGTCAAGGTGGGCAAAGGTTGTCGCGGGAGCGGGGTCGGTAAGGTCGTCGGCAGGAACGTATACCGCCTGAACCGAGGTAACCGAGCCGTTTTTAGTCGAGGCAATTCTCTCCTGAAGCTCGCCGAGCTCCGACGCAAGAGTAGGCTGATATCCTACAGCCGAGGGCATTCTTCCGAGAAGTGAGGAAACCTCGCTGCCTGCCTGAATAAACCTGAAAATATTATCTATGAAAAGGAGCACGTCCTGATGGTCTACGTCACGGAAATATTCCGCCATAGTCAGTCCCGTTTCAGCGACTCTCATTCTCGCTCCGGGAGGCTCGTTCATCTGGCCGAAAACGAGCGCGGTTTTACTTAAAACGCCGCTTGACTTCATTTCGTTCCAGAGGTCGTTACCCTCTCTTGAGCGCTCGCCGACGCCCGTAAAGATTGAATAGCCGCCGTGCTGAGTCGCGACATTGGTAATAAGCTCCTGAATCAGAACGGTTTTACCTACGCCCGCGCCGCCGAAAAGACCGATTTTTCCGCCCTTCTGATACGGCGTTAAAAGGTCGATAACCTTAATTCCCGTTTCGAGAATTTCGACCTCGCCCGACTGGTCCTCAAAACTCGGAGGACGGCGGTGAATAGACCAGCGCTCCGCCGAGTCAAGTTTTTCAAGGTCGTCGATAGTTTCACCGACGACGTTAAAAAGCCTTCCGAGAGTTTCCTTACCGACGGGTACTTTTATCGCGTCACCCGTAGCATACACCTGCATATCCTTATACAAGCCATCAGAGGCGGCAAGCATAATACAGCGTACGGTGTTTCCGTCAAGATGCTGGGCAACCTCCATAACCGCCTTTTCGCCGCCGTTTTCTACTTCAAGCGCATTTTTTATTTTCGGCAGGTTCCCGTCGTCGAACACAACGTCGACAACAGGTCCCATAACCTGAACTATTCTGCCGTAGCTCATAGTATTCACCTGCTAAGTTATTTTCTTTCTTCTTTTTTTCTTCGCGCTCCGCCGATAACCTCGGTTATCTCCTGAGTTATGGCGGACTGTCTTGCGCGGTTATACGATACCGTCAGCTCTTTAATCATATCGCTTGCGCTTCCCGTTGCGTTCTGCATAGCGAGCATCCTCGCGTTGTGCTCCGAACAGAAGGACTCGACAAGAGCGCCGTAAATATATCCCGTAATATAGTCGGGAACGATATGCTCGAATACCGTTTCGGGATTCGGAATGAACGTCGCGTTCCCGTAGCGGTCTACAAGCTCGTTTTCGACGGTTTCAATTCTTTCAGCCCTTAGCGGCAGTATCTTTTTACACTGTACCTCGACGCTCATAGAATTAATCATTTTAGTATAAATTATATAGAGATCGTCGATTTTTTCCTCAAGAAACAGCTCGACAAGACGTACCGAAATATGTCTCGCTCTGTTTACGTTGGGATTCTGAACGGTGTAATTGAAATTAATATCAATAGGTATATTCTTTTTTTCAAAATAGTGCTTACCGAGCTGTCCTACTACAAAAAGCATATCGGGTCCGTCAGCCGCTATCATTTTTTCGGCGAGCTTTATAACGTTATGATTATAAGCTCCCGCGAGTCCCTTATCCGCAGTAATAACAAGGTATCCCGCAACTCTTTCGTTAAAGCCCTTTTTCGGTCTTTCGTCGAAGTAACGGTTACCCGCGCCGGGAGAGGTCTCGAGAATTTTAGCGAGCGAGTCCTGTATCATATCAAAATACGGCTCGGTATTCTTCAGCTCGCGTCTTGCCTTCTGAAGCTTCGACGAGGACACCATATACATCGCGTTGGTAATCTTCATAGTGTCCTTAATCGACTTCATACGGTTTTGAATTTCTCTTGCGTTAGGCATTATTCAATCCCCGCTTTTTTATTATAAGCGTCAATTACCTTAAGGATATCTTCCTTCGTTTCGTCGGACAGCTGTTTTGAGCGCGTAATCTCGTCGATTATATCGGATTGCTCCGCTTTAAAGTATTCAAGGAGCTTATTCTGATAGCGTTTAAGCTCCGACTTATTGATTCCGACGAAGCGCTTATTAATCGCGCCGACAAGAGTTATAACCTGCTCTGCGAGCGAAAGAGGCCTGCCGAGCGGCTGCTTAAGCAGCTCCATAAGTCCCGCGCCGTAAACGAGCTGAGCCTTTGTATCCTCGTCCAAATCGGAGGAAAACTGGGTAAATACCTCCATTTCCCTGAACTGAGCGAGGTCAACTCGAAGCGAGCCCGCCGCCTTTTTCATAGCCTTTGTCTGCGCCGCGCCGCCTACTCGGGACACGGAAAGTCCAACGTTTACCGCAGGACGCTGACCGCTGAAGAAAAGGTCGCTTTCAAGATAAATCTGGCCGTCGGTAATCGAGATAACGTTAGTCGGAATATAAGCCGATACGTCGCCCGCCTGAGTTTCAATAATAGGCAGAGCGGTAATTGAACCGCCGCCGAGCTCGGGAACGAGACGGCTCGAGCGCTCGAGCAGACGCGAATGAAGATAGAACACGTCGCCGGGATAAGCCTCTCGTCCGGGCGGTCTTTCAAGCAGAAGCGAAATAGCGCGGTATGCAACCGCGTGCTTACTTAAATCGTCGTATACAATAAGGCAGTCCTTGCCCTTATACATAAAATATTCAGCGATAGCCGTAGCCGAATAGGGTGAAATGTACTGAAGCGAAGCGGGGTCGGAGGCTGAAGCGCATACTACTACAGTATAGTCGAGAGCGCCGTGCTTTTTCAAATCCGATACAAGCTTTGCGACGGTTGACGCCTTCTGACCTATCGCGTTATATATACAGATACAGTTTTTACCCTTTTGATTAATAATCGTGTCAAGCGCGATTGAGGTTTTTCCCGTCTGTCTGTCGCCGATAATAAGCTCTCGCTGTCCCCTTCCTATCGGGAACATACTGTCGATAGCGAGGATTCCCGTTTCAAGCGGTTCGGACACGGAAAGTCTGTC
>JAILGO010000039.1 GCA_024696725.1 Eubacterium sp.
GCCTTATCTATCTCGTCCTCGGTTTTTGCTATATTCTCTTCAATTCCCGTAATCTGACGCTGAAGCGCGTCCGCGTCTTCCTGAAGAACGTCGATTTTATCCTGAAGGAGTCCGATTTTTTCGTCGAGCGCGGTGATTGTATCCTGCGTTTCCTGCTTCTGCTCCGCAAGCTTATCAATCTCCTCCTGAGCCTCGTCAATTTTCTGCTGGATTTTTTCCTTCTTGTCTTTCAGGTCGCTGATTTCGTCGGCATAAGCCGAAACTGACATACTGAAAATAAAGCATACCGAAAGAAGAAGAGCCAGCGTTCTTTTAAAAAACTTAGATAGCACTTATCTCACTGCCTTCCTTATTAAGATATCTTCTCATTGTAATAAGCGAGCCGCCTACGCCGCTGACGATACCGATAGCGACGAATACGCCGAGCATCTGCCACGCGTAGTTCATAAAGCTTAGCGGTACAATCTGAATCGCCTTGAATAAATCCGAGAACTGATTTATCGCAAGATTATAAACTCCCCATACTACTCCGAGGGAAGCAAGACCGGAGATAAGTCCGATAATACAGCCCTCTACAACGAACGGAAGTCTTACGAAGGAATTTGTTGCGCCGACGGATTTCATAATGCTGATTTCAAGACGGCGCGAATAAACCGTAAGCTTAATCGTGTTGGATATAATGAACAGCGAAATTGCGAACAATACGGCGATTATTACTATAGCTATAATGCTTATGCCGTGACTTATGGTATCAAGCTTTTTAGCAAGGTCGGTGTTCTGACGGATTGTATAGATATGGTCAAGCTGTTTGATTTCCTTAACCGTGTCGCCGAATTTTGTAAGGTCGTCAACCGTAACCTTATACGCGTCGGGAAGAGGAATATCCGAGCTTACCTCGGTAAAGAAACGCGCCTGAGCGTCCTCCATCGTCTTAAGCTGGTCAGCCCACGCCTGCTCCTTCGATACGAATTCAACGAGCTCGATATTAGGTATAGCCTTGAGCTTCTCGCCCATTTCGCTAATCTGCTCGTCGGTCGTATTATCGTCGATGAAAACCATAATTACGTTTTCGTTTTCTATTCTTTCAATAATCGAATTGATATTAAGGAACATCATCGAAGCCGAGCCTATAAGAACAAGACAGCAGAGCAGTACCGCGATAGACGCGAACGACATCATTCTGTTTGTCCATGTATTCTTCAGCCCCTCTTTAATAAGGTATCTTAAGCTGGCTGCTGTCATTACTGCTCACCTCCGTTCTCTTCTTCCTGAGCCGCAGCGGCTTCATCGGTCGCTTCGTTTACCGTAGCCTCCGTCTCCTCCTCGGGAGTCTCGGCAGCTTCGTTATCCTCTGCTTCGCCGTTGTTTTCAACCGTTGAAGAGATTGACTCGAATACGTCGGCTACCTGGTCCTGCTTAACGCTTTCCTCATAGTAGTACATATCCGTAACCTCTTCGTGCTTTTCGGTCTGGAACTGAGCATAAGTCGGGTCGGGAGTATCGGATACAACCTGTCCGTTCTGAATAACTATAACTCTTCTCTGGAACGAGCGCACAAGCTCGTGCTCGTGAGTAACCATAACGACGGTAGTACCGCTGTTGTTAATTTTAGTAAGAAGGTCGACGATTTCGTGGCTCATCTCGGGGTCAACGTTACCCGTGGGCTCGTCCGCAATAATAAGCTCGGGGTTGTTTACGAGCGCTCTCGCGAGCGATACGCGCTGCTGCTCGCCGCCCGAAAGCTCGTTAGGCATAGAGCGCGCTTTTTTAGATAAGCCTACGAGAGTAAGAATATAGGGAACTCTCTTTCTTATCTCCTTTTCCTTACAGCCCGTAACGCGCATTGCAAACGCTACGTTATCGTAAACCGTCATTTTCGGAATAATTCTGAAATCCTGAAAAACTATACCCATAGTTCTTCTGTAATACGGGATTTTTCTTTTCTTAAGCGTTGCTGACGAGTAGCCGTTAACGATTACCTCGCCCGAGGTAGGCTTTTCCTCGTGCATAATAAGCTTTAAAAAGGTACTTTTACCCGCACCTGAGGAACCGACAACGAATACGAACTCGCCGTCGTCTATCTTAATGTTAACATTGTCGAGTGCTTTAGTGCCGTTACTTTCGTATACCTTTGTAACATCCTTAAATTCAATCACGACTTTAAACTCCAATCTCAAAAATAAACTAACTCGGGTATTTTAACCGCGTTTCTAATATAATAAAACAAATTAATAATATATGCAAGTGTTTTGTTGTAGTTTTTTTGTAAATTTTGTAACATTTGTGTAAAAGTTTCTTCGGCATAATATGTCCCGCTACGGTTTTATATATAAAAAGTCCCGATATACGGGACTTTTTCAGGGTAACTATTCAGCCGTGAAGTTTTCTTTTCCTACTCCGCAGAGAGGACAGGTCCAGTCCTCGGGTAAATCCTCAAACTTTACGCCTTCTGCTTCCTCGTCATAAACGTATCCGCATATATCGCAAACATACTTCATCGCTTTTACCTCCTTTTTATAGTAATATTATTATAAAACTTTCGGGTTTGTAAGTCAAACTGTTTCGTAAATTGACACTCTTCGCTTACGGTGATATAATAGTTTTACGGTTTATAAACTAATCGGTAAGGAGTAATACGGCTTACGAAAAGCTCTCGTTCCCGCGGCTGTGCTTTCGCCCGAGGGGTTTACGGAGCTTCTTTCCGACGACGACTGAAAGGACGTACGCTATGAATAATCGGGATTCGGCTTTAGAGGTTTATAATAATCTTTGCTTCGCCATTGAAAACAGAGGCTGGCAATACAGTAAAAACGAAAAAGACTTAAGCGTTACGCTTGAGGTAACGGGCGACGACCTCCCTATGCGTTTTATAATAACGGTTGACGCCCCGCTTCAGCTTGTAACGCTTCGTTCTCCCTTTCCGTTTGAAATCCCCGAAAATAAAAGAGCCGAGGGCGCCGTCGCTGTCCGGGCGATATCAGACGCCATCTCAAACGGAAGCTTCGACTATAATGCCGATAACGGAAAAATCACCTACAGACTTACCGTGACCTTCCGTGAAGGCGTTGCGGGCGAGGCGTTGCTTAACGATATGATTAACTGCGCCTGCGCTCTTGTAGATATGTATAACGACAAGCTTCTTGAATTCAGCAAGGGTTATATAGAGCTCGGCGAATTTCTTGAAAAGAACTCATAGAATAATTAAACCGTAACGGTATTTCCGTTACGGTTTTTTTATTACAGCTTTGTATCGAGAACCATTTTAAGAACGTTTTTAGCGGTGCGCTGAAGCTCTCCGAGAGTAATGCCGTCCTTTTTTCCGTAGGTTTTAAGAAGCGTACCGTCGGGCTTGCCGTTATTTACCCGCTTTCCGCCCGGCATAAACACATCGACCTGAGCCCTCACTCTGTATGCCTGGTCGCAGAGATTCGGAAATTCGGGACTCTTCGAGGAGCGCATCCACCAGTCAGTCATAACGCTTCCGCCGAAGCCCCACTCGCCTCTGAGAATCGTCGTGCACAGGTCGTAATTATAATGTCCCCACACGCCGTTTATCTTGTTGTACGAGGTCATAATATTCTTCGGCTTTGCGCGCTCAACGCAGATTTCAAAGCCCTTAAGATAGATTTCGCGAAGCGCTCTTTCCGAGAGCCTTGAGTCACATACCGTGCGTTTATACTCCTGATTGTTGCAGGCGTAGTGCTTCGGACACGCCGAGCCGCCCTCGCTCTGAATACCCTCAACGGACGCAGCCGCCATCATACCCGTAAGATACGGGTCCTCGCTGAAGTATTCAAAATTTCTTCCGCAAAGCGGACTTCTGTGAATATTCACGCCCGGACCGAGAAGAATATCGCTCCCCCTGTTTTTCATTTCCTTTGCTATCGCGGAATACAGCCCGGTAACGAGCTCGGTATTAAACGTGCAGGCAAGAAGCGTACCTATCGGAATAAGCGAGCAGGAAGCCTGAAGCCTGATACCCGACGGTCCGTCGGTTGTAATTGCGGCGGGGACTCCCTTTTCCCTTAGTGAAGCGAGCACGCCGCCGATAGCGCCTGCGTTGCCCTTTGCGCCGAGCGGGCTGTCCATATTGTAATCTCCGCGGCTGATTGCCTCAAGCTCGTCTGGACTGAGCTGAGCGACGAACTCGTCAAGCGTCGCTCTTTCCTCTTTGACGTCGGTAAGCTTTATTCCTTTATCGCCCGTGATTTCCGTGCCTTCGGGAAGGTTGTTGAGAATTCTCGAGCCGAGGTCGTATTTCTGAAGCGAAACGGTTTTTGTTTTAAGCGCCTTTTCGCCGTTTTCATTTACCGCGCACATAATTTCAAAGCTGTGCTGAGGCGCAGCCGCCTGCTTATGCTGTGCAAAAAGCTCGGTTTCAGCCTGATAGAAGGTAAAGACCTTTTCGGCGTCGCGGACGTTTTTTCCGACATAGAAATTATAATCGCCCTTTTGGGTTACATAAGCGAATCTGAAGCCCGTAGCTCCGCAGTCGTCGTATGAGGTGAGCTGATACGGACTTACGAATAACGTGAGCTTCTGCTCCTCACCGGGCTCAAGCTCCTTTGTTTTTGCAAATGCCGCAAGCTCTCTCGACGGATTTCCAAGGTTTCCGTCAGGCTTTTCAATATAAAGCTGAACTACCTCTTTAGCGTTGCAGGAGCCGGTATTCTTAACGCTGACCTCGGTTTCAAAGCCGTCGTCCGACGCCGAAGTTTTAATATGCTTTATTTCAAAGCTGCTGTATGAAAGACCGTAGCCGAAGGGGTAGAGCACCCTGTCCCCTGCGAAGGTTTCGAAATAACGGTAGCCGACATATATATCCTCGCGGTACTCGTTATAATCCTTTGCGCCGAAACACTCTGACGAGGGATAATCCCCGTAGACAAGGGCTACCGTATCGGAGAGTCTTCCGCTCGGGGATACCTTACCCGAAAGCAGGTCCGCCACGGAATTACCGCTTTCCATACCGCCCTGCCATACGTACATAACCGCGCCGATTTTTTCAAAGGACTTAATCGTTCCCATATCCATAATTCCGCCGACGTTAAGAAGAATTACGATATTATCGAAATAACGCGATACGGTTTCAAGCATTGCGATTTCCTCGCCGTGAAGATAATAGCTCTCGTCGGTGAGCTGATTATCTCTGTCCTCGCCCGCGCTTCTTCCGATTGTAACGACCGCCGCGTCGCTGTTTTCGGCGGCTTTTTTAACCTCGTCCTCATATTCGGCGAAATTAATATCGGTATATCTTAACGGCCAGTGTCCCCAGTAACCGTGGTTTATCGGGTGCTCGTTTCTCCACTTCTCGTAAAACTCCGAAAGCTCCTCGTTCAGCTCAAGCGAATCACAGCGCTTTACGCCCTCTTCAAGACTCACCTCGTAGGGACGGTTTACGTCGCCGCCCGAGCCGTAGCCTACGAAGAAATAATCGTAGGAGTTTCTTCCGAAAAGGGAAAGCTTCGTTCCCTTTTTAAACGGCAGTATGCCGTTGTTCTCAACAAGAACCGCACCCTCGGCAGCCGCCGCTCTTACAAGCCCGGGCATACCCTCGGTAATTATTTTCGGAATGTTTTCTCTCGCCGTTTCGCCCTGAGCTACGCTGTTCACCTTATTTGATACAGCGGTCACGGCGTTATTGAATTTATCCTTTAAGCTCATAATTATCACCGGCTTGATTATAGCATATATTTATATATTTGTAAATGCCGCCATAATAAGACATATTCCGCGGACAATGAATATTATAATCGGTAAAAAAGAATTTTCGGAGCTTTTATCATGACTGTAACGGAAAAGGTTAAAAGTGCTGAAAAGAGGATTAAAAACACGGTAAATATCCATCCCTTTAAATGCGCCGCATTCTTTCTGCTCGGGCTGCTTTTCAGCCTCGGAAGCGTGTTCGGCGAGCTTCACCCGTTCGGTATCCCGATTACCGCTGTTTCGGGGAAAAGATATTTTCTCTTCACAGCGGCGGGCGCCGTTACGGGAAGTCTCCTTACAGGGCTTGACGGTTATTCGGCGCGGTATCTCTGCGCCGTAACGCTCGCCTCCCTCGGAGCGCTTGCCGCCGCTGCGTTTGAGCTGAATCTCACCCCCGCGTTTCCGATGGGCATTTCTTTTATTTCCTGTCTTGCGACAGGTCTTGTGCTTCACGCGCGGCTTCAGTCGGAAACCGGCGCGTATCTTATCACGGCGGGCGAAGCAATACTTTCAACCGGAGGAGCCTTCTTCTTTTACCGAGCGCTCCACGCGGGCTACCGCAGGCTGAGATTAAAGGCGCTTCCCGTATCCGATATAACCTGCTTAGTGATTTCTGTCTCGCTGCTTTTAATGAATACCGCGTCGCTCAGAATATTTATATTCTCCCCCGCCGTCGCCGCGGCTTCATTTGCGGTGCTCTGTACTGTA
>JAILGO010000107.1 GCA_024696725.1 Eubacterium sp.
CGTATTTGCCTATCCGCCCGACATTCCGCTGATTGTGCCGAATGAAGTGATTTCCCGGGAAATGTGCGACTACATCGCAGCACTCATCACAAGCGGCGTCAACGTCATCAGCGACAGCGGTAATTTGCCAAAGGTATTGACAAAAGCAAGCTGATAAATTATAATATTTAAGAAATTTAATGAAGGAGCCATTATTATGAAGAGAATTAACACTTTAAGCTCAAAAAATCTTTGCGAATCTGCTAAGAACGGCGGCTGTGGCGAGTGCCAGACCTCCTGCCAGTCAGCAAGCAAGACCTCTTGCTCGGTTGCTAACCAGAAATGCGAGCAGCTTAAGAAGTAAATCAATTACAACGGGCAGGTTTTAGCCTGCCCTATTTACTTTATTAGGAGAAAAAATGATTCACTCGTATAAAATGAACGGCTACAACATCGTTATCGACGTTAACAGCGGCGCGGTTCACAGCGTCGACGAGGCAACGTTTGATATAATAAATATGTACGAAAGCCGAACAAAAGAAGATATAAAAAAATACATACTTGAAAAATACGCGGGGAGCGACGACGTTACTGCGGAGGATATCGACGAATGCTTCGCCGATATTGAAGCGCTTAAGGCTGACGGCCGTTTATTCTCCGAGGATGTATTCGAGGCTTCGGCGGCTGACTTCAAAAAGCGTCAGGGCGTTATTAAGGCTATCTGTCTTCATGTCGCGCACGGATGTAACCTTAACTGTGAATACTGCTTTGCAGGCAAGGGTGAATACGGCGGAGCGGACAAGGGGCTTATGAGTCTTGAAACAGGAAAAAGGGCGCTCGACTTTCTCGTTGAAAACAGCGGTACAAGGCGAAACCTCGAGGTAGACTTTTTCGGAGGAGAGCCGCTTCTCAACTGGGACGTATGCAAAAAGCTTGTTGAATACGGTCGCTCTCTTGAATATAAGCACAACAAGAATTTCCGCTTTACGCTTACGACAAACGGCTTGCTCGCAGACGACGAGGTAATTGAATTCTGTAATAAAGAAATGGGAAACGTCGTGCTTTCACTCGACGGCAGACGAGAGGTCCACGACAGGCTGAGAAAAACGCCGAGCGGAAAAGGCAGTTACGATTTAATCGTCGACAAATTCAAAAAATTCGCCGACACGAGAAACCAGAAGGATTATTATATCAGAGGAACGTATACTGCGTTCAACAAGGACTTCGCAAGCGATTTAATACATATTGCCGACCTCGGCTTTAAAGAGCTTTCGGTTGAGCCTGTCGTTTGCTCTCCCGACGAGCCGTGGGCGCTTAAGGAAAGCGATTTACCCGTTCTTAAGGAGCAGTATGAAATTCTTGCAGACGAGATGCTAAAGCGCTACAGAAACGGAAACGGCTTTACCTTCTATCACTATATGATAGACCTTGAGGGCGGACCGTGTATTGTTAAAAGAGTCAGCGGCTGCGGAGTCGGTACGGAATATCTTGCCGTAACGCCGAGCGGCGACCTCTTCCCCTGTCACCAGTTCGTGAGCGAGGAAAAATTCAAGCTCGGTAACATTTACGACGGAATTACAAAGCCCGGAATTCTTGAGCAGTTCAGAGAGTGTAACGTATATTCCCATAAGGAGTGTAAGGACTGCTTTGCAAGGCTTTACTGCTCCGGCGGCTGTGCGGCTAACGCATACCACACGACGGGAAGCGTAAACGGGGTATATGCTCTCGGCTGTGAGCTCCACAAAAAGCGCATAGAATGTGCTATTATGCTTAAGGTAGCGGAGGCTGAGGAAGGCTTAAACGTTGAATACTAAAAAGGCTGTCCGTATCGGACAGCCTTTTAATCTTCAGTGGGAGGATATTTCCCGATGAGGGAATTTTTAATCACCGACACCCATTTTTCAGACAGCTCCTTTGATTTGAATGCAAACGTGTAGATTTTATATACAGTCTGGGTATCGTACTTATACGTCACTATGTCGGTATATATGCTTATAGTCCTTTTGTTAAAAGCATAAAACTCAACCCCCGTTATATGATAAAACGGGATTTCCGTATTCTTTTTCTTTCGGGCATAGAGCAACTTATCCTTTATTAGTTAATTATATCACAGCTGAGTATTCTTTTCAACAATACGTAAATTAGATATAAAAAAATATTTACAATATTGTTAAAACATTGACAAGTGAATTGATATATTATAAAATAAGTTCGTTAAAATTTTAAACAAGTAGGAGGAAAACTAATGGGACTTACACTTGCACAAAAGCTCATTAAGGCTCACCTTGTTGAAGGCGAGATGAAGGTCGGCGGCGAAATAGGACTTCGTATAGACCAGACCTTAACGCAGGACGCTACGGGTACGATGGCGTACCTTGAATTCGAGGCGATGGGCGTTGACAGAGTTAAGACGGAACGCTCGGTCGCATACATCGACCACAACACGCTTCAGACGGGCTTTGAAAATGCGGACGACCACCGTTTTATTCAAACCGTTACCAAGAAGCACGGAATATACTTTTCCCGTCCCGGAAACGGTATCTGTCATCAGGTACACCTTGAGCGCTTCGGCATTCCCGGTAAGACATTAATCGGCTCGGACAGCCACACCCCGACGGGCGGCGGTATCGGTATGCTCGCAATGGGCGCCGGCGGTCTTGACGTCGCGGTTGCAATGGGCGGCGGCACTTACTATATTCCTATGCCGAAAATGACGAGAATTAATCTCACGGGTTACTTAAAGCCGTGGGTTTCCGCTAAAGACGTTATTCTTGAGGTACTCAGAATTATGAGCGTAAAAGGCGGCGTAGGAAAGATTATTGAATACGGCGGAGAAGGCGTTAAAACCTTATCCGTACCCGAGAGAGCGACTATTACTAATATGGGCGCTGAGCTCGGCGCTACGACCTCAATATTCCCCTCTGACGAGATTACGCTCGCATTTCTTAAGGCGCAGGGCAGAGAGAACGACTGGGTTGAGATTTTACCCGACGCAGACGCTGAATACGACGAGATTATTGATATCGACCTCTGCTCCCTTACACCTATGGCGGCTTGTCCGCACATGCCCGACAACATTAAGACTACCGACGAAATAGGCAGACTTAAGGTTGACCAGGTTGCTATCGGCTCCTGCACGAACTCGTCGTATACGGATATGATGAAGGTTGCGGCGATACTTAAGGGAAAGACGGTTGACCCGTCCGTTTCGCTTTGTATTGCACCCGGCTCAAAGCAGGTTCTCAATATGCTTGCGCTCAACGGCGCACTTTCGGATATGATTAACGCAGGAGCGCGAATTCTTGAAAGCGCCTGCGGTCCTTGTATCGGTATGGGACAGAGCCCGAACAGCGGCGGCGTTTCGCTCAGAACCTTCAACAGAAACTTTGAGGGACGTTCAGGCACGAAGGACGGCAAGATTTATCTTGTATCGCCCGAGGTTGCAGCGGCTTCCGCGCTTACGGGTTATCTTACAGACCCGAGAGAGCTCGGCGACGCGCCGAAGGTAGAAATGCCCGAGCACTTCATAGTCAACGACAATATGATTGAGGCTCCCGCTTCGCCCGAGGAGGCTAAAAACGTTGAGGTTCTCCGCGGACCGAACATCAAGCCTTTCCCGAAAACCGAGCCGCTCCCCGAGGATATCAGAGCGAAGGCAATTCTTAAGGTCGGCGACAACATCACAACCGACCACATTATGCCTGCAGGTGCGAAGATTCTTCCCTACCGTTCAAATATTCCGCATCTCTCACAGTACTGCTTCGGCGTATGCGACGAGACCTTCCCCGAGAGAATCAAGGCTGAGGGCAAGGGCTTCGTAATCGGCGGCGCGAACTACGGACAAGGTTCGTCAAGAGAGCATGCGGCGCTCGTTCCGCTTTACCTCGGCGTAAAGGCTGTTATAACCAAGAGCTTCGCGAGAATCCACGTCGCAAACCTTGTTAACGCGGGTATTCTTCCCTTCACGTTTGAAAATGAGGCTGATTACGACAGAATCGACCAGCTTGACGAGCTTGCTCTCGACGGAATCAGGGAAGCAATTAAAAACGGTACTCAGGTTATACTTAAGAACATAACGAAGGGTGAGGAATACAGGCTTGACTCCTCTCACCTTTCACAGCGTCAGAGAGATATGCTGCTCTGCGGCGGTCTTCTCGACTATACAAGAGAAATGAATAAATAACGGAGGATTGAAAAATGACCGAGCTTGAAAACAAAGCGCTTGACGAGGCTGTTGCAAAATTCAGAGGATTAATGGAAACACAGCTTGAAAGAGCAAAGAGAATTAAACAGGAAAAGGAATTTACCGACTATCAGAGCCTTGATAAAATCATTATAGGTATCTGCGGCGGCGACGGCATAGGTCCGATTATCACAAAGGAAAGCCAGCGAGTTCTTGAATTTTTATTAAAGGACGAGGTTGCAGGCGGCAAGGTTGAGTTTAAGGTAATCGACGGGCTTACCATTGAAAACCGTATAGCTCACCTTAAGGCTATCCCCGACGACGTGCTTGAGGAATTAAAGTCCTGTCACGTTATCCTTAAGGGTCCGACAACTACTCCCCATCAGGGCGACGGTATGCCGAACATTGAAAGCGCTAACGTTGCTATGAGAAAGGCGCTTGACCTTTTCGCAAATATGCGCCCCGTTAAGGTTCCCGAGGAGGGAATCGACTGGACCTTCTTCAGAGAGAATACAGAGGGCGGATACGCGGTAGGCTCCTACGGCGTAAACATCACCGACGACCTCGCGGTTGACTTCACGGTTGCAACCGAGGAGGGCTGTGAAAGAATCGCGCGTCTTGCTTATGAATACGCAAGGAAAAACAAAAAAGAAAAGGTTTCGATTATCACTAAAGCGAACATTATCAAAACCACAGACGGTAAGTTCCTCAATATCGCTAAAAAGGTCGGCGAGGAATATCCCGAAATCGTAACCGACGACTGGTTTATTGATATTACTACAGCTAAGCTTATCGACCCCGCGAGAAGAAAGGACTTCAAGGTATTCGTTCTTCCTAATCTTTACGGCGACATTATCACCGACGAGGCGGCGGAATTCCAGGGCGGCGTAGGTACCGCAGGAAGCGCAAATATCGGCAAGAGATACGCGATGTTCGAGGCTATTCACGGCTCTGCGCCGAGAATGATAAGCGAGGGCAGAGGTCAGTACGCCGACCCGTGCTCAATGCTCAGAGCAACCGTTATGCTTCTTTCACATATCGGATATCAGGATAAGGCCGACGCGCTCGAAAGAGCTCTTGATATATGTATGTTCGAGGAAAAGAAGCTGACAATCACCGGAAGAGATACAGGCTGCACCTGTGACGAGTTCGGCGATTACGTAATGGACACAATCACTAATCTTAAATAATAAGGTGATAAAATGAAAGATAACAATATTTCAATATCCGTTATAAAAAGGCTTCCGAGATATTACCGCTTTCTCGAAAACCTTAAGAATAACGGCATATCGAGAATAAGCTCAAACGAGCTCAGCGAAAGAATGGGACTCACCGCCTCACAGATTCGCCACGATTTCAACTGCTTCGGCGGCTTCGGTCAGCAGGGCTACGGCTATAACGTACCCGAGCTGTATAATAAAATCGGCGAAATACTCTGTGTGAACAGCGAGCAAAAAACAATTCTTATCGGCGCAGGTAACCTCGGAAAAGCCGTCGCATCAAAAATCTTTCAGCGCCGCAGCGGCTTTAACCTTATAGGCATTTTCGATAAGAACGAGGCTATAAGCGGAAAGATGATTCACGGAATCCCCGTCCGTCACATCAACTATCTTGAAAATTTCTGCAGGGATAACTCCCCCGTCTGTGCGGTAATATGTATACCGTCGAACGATATGAAGGAGCTTACCGACCTTCTCTGTAAGCTCGGTATCAGGAGCTTCTGGAACTTTTCAAATTATGATATTTCTATGGCTCACCCTGAGGCGCTCGTAGAAAGCGTTCACCTTACGGACAGCCTTATGACGCTCAGCTACCTTACGAGCAGTGAGGAGGCGCAGCGTGGTTAAGATAAGCAGCAGAGAAATAATCGACGTCGTTAAGTTCAACAGCAAAAAAATAATTATTGCGGAAAAGGCGGCTCTTTTAGACGGCGGCTCACAAACGGGTTATTACGTTCTTGACCTTGAAACCGGTGATAAGGAGGTTGTTACAAAAAGTGCCTACCTTATGAAGAAGTTCGGAAATTCGGCATATAAGAAAATCGGTGAAAGTATATCTGACTTTTCCGACTGTGAGGCTGCGATACTTCCGAGTAAGAACGTATTTATCATTTTTTCAAACGGTCAGTGCGCTATGTACGGCAAGGACGGAGAAACGCTCTGGACCAAAACTCTCACATATAATGAGAAGCCGGTTACGGGTCTTGCCGCGGACGGCGAGTATATTTGGTGCTGCTGTAAGGACGAAAACTGCGTTATCCGATATCTCGCAGACAGTAACAAGCTAAACCTTGATTTAAGAGTAGGTGCAATCGACGCGGACACCTTCAGGTCGCCCTGCTTCGTTTCGTCCGACGACGAGGGAATATACGTTTGCTGCAGCAATAAGCTGAGAAAAATCAGCAGAAGCGATTTCGTTGTAAGCGACGTAAGCGACGCCTTAAGCGGACTTAAAAGGTTTTACCGCTTCGGAAAATACACGCTCGTTTGTACAATCGACGGCGCATATATCGGAGAATAATAAAACGCGGTACCGAAAGGCGCCGCGTTTTGTTTTGAAATTGTAATTGCTTTTTCTTATAGCTTATACTATAATTAAGTTATAGGATTACAAACTAAAAAATATAAGGAGTAATAAATATGAAAAAGATTATTGCACTTGCACTTACTTTTATTATGGTGCTGACCGCAACGCCGATAACGGCACTTGCGGACAACGGTCCCAACAAGGACAACAACGAAACGTTTTTAAGAGTGTACGAGCCCGACGCCGACGGTTATTATTTTGACGATTACGGACGCATAATCGGAAAGCAGTACGAGCTTTACGCAAACGGTCAGGCACACGCAAGCGGGATTGCGGGAGTAAGCTACAACCTTGCTTCGAACACTCTTACGCTGGATTCAACGGCGGGAACAAAAGCCGCAAAGCTCAGAGTAATCGCAAATATGATGGGCGACGATTTTAAAATCGTTGTCAACGGCGAATGCGAGCTTGCAAGCATTCTCGTATGGGGCTTCTATTACGGCGGAAGCCTCAGGATTGACGGAAGCGGAACCTTAACCGTAAACAAAAACAAAAAATTCGACTCGGCTATTTTAATTCGGGCTGAGGCAACTGAAGGAAAGCTCGCCTTCGGCAAGAACGTAAAGCTCAAGCTTTACGGCAGGGACTTTGCAATCGCCACGGCGGAATCGTCGAACACAGACGCTTCGCAAGCCATCGTTTTTGAAAACGGACAGGTTCCTCAAACGATTAAGGAGTCGGCTGCCGACATTCGCTATGAAAGAGTCAACTGCCTTGTTTACACGCCCAACGAAGACGGCTACGGCGGATATCAGACTATATCCAAAAGCGATCCCGAAGGCATATACGGCGTAACGGAGGGCTACGTAGGTTCAGACCCGTCGAACACGAGACACTTCGTAGGAAAATACATCTATATTCCCCGTTATAACGCATATCTTCAGGACTACTATTATTTCGAGTCCGATGAAAACTATTTATACGGCGAGCTTGCTTTAAACGACGCTCAGTGGGAAGCACAGAACGAGTTCACGGTCGTCGCCACCCCTTCGGGCGAGCCCGAGAAAATTGATTTCAAGACCGAAGACCAGTACGGAACAAACACCTCTCACGGCGGAAACCGTATGAAAAGAGACTCCGACCCGAGCGGCATCTATGCGTATGCAACGTACGGAAGCGACGGTATGGGCAAATATTTCCTTATTGAACGCTTGGTTTACAGCAACGAGCAGGAATATTATGTTAAGGACACGACCTTTGAAACCGTAAAGGTTTATGAGGAAAACATCGGCGAAGGTAAGGAATGGAGTATCGTTGAAGGCGTAAACTACAACAGGCTTGAATGGGAAGGCACGGTAAACGCTCTTGAAGCCTCCGTATATAAGGATAAGAACAATAAAAAATATATCGTTTATGACGGCAAAGCGTTCGCCCTTGACGAAAGCAGCTCCTTAACGCTCGACGGTGAAAATTACTATTATACAACCGAAAACGACGCAATCAACGTCAACGATTTAGAGGAATCGGTAATCAGCGAGGGTAACAACGGTCTTTATAATTATTACATTATATCGGACGCAATCTATTATAACACCACCGCTCACACGACTCACACCTGGGACAAGGGCAAGGTAACCAAGAAGGCAACCGTCAAAGCGGCAGGCAATATTAAATATACCTGTACGGTTTGCGGAGAGGTTAAAAACGAGGCAATCGCGAAGAACAACTTTAAGGTAACCGCAAAGAAAAAGGTCTTAACGCTTGGAAAAGCAGGCGGAAAGATTAAAGCAAAAAGCGCTTATAGCATTAAAAACAAAAAAGGCAAGATTACGTACAAAAAAGCAAAGGGCAATAAGAAAATCACCGTTTCAAAGACGGGCGTAATCACCGTTAAGAAAGGCTTAAAGAAAGGTAAGACCTATGCCGTAAAGGTTAAGGTAACCGACGGCGGAAACAGCAAATACGCACCGGTTACCAAGGTCGTAACTATTAAAATCAAAATTAATTAACCCTTGAACCTATGAAATAAAAAAGCAGCCGCTTCGTGCGGCTGTTTTTTAATTGCCTGCGCAAGAGAGACTGTACGGCGCGCTCTTTCGCAGAATAATAAAGCGGTAACGCTGCACGAAAATATAATTGCTTTTTCTTATAGCTTATACTATAATTAATTTATAGGATTATAAACGAAAAATAATAAGGAGTAATGATTATGAAAAAGACTTTGGCATTAATTCTTTCGATTGTAATGGCGATTTCGATGATGCCGTTTTCTGTTTTCGCTTACGACGGAACGGTAAAGGATATTGAATTCACACCCGACAAGCAGCTTTCGGCTTATTTTAAGTCAGGCGGATATGTTGGTACAGATGAAAACGAACAGCAATACTATTTTTACAATTATTTGAGATACGGTGAGGGCGACAAGCTTGTTATCATAGATAATGACGATAACCGCTACACCTACGTTGCTGATTTCGATGAGGCGGAACAGGAATACTATCTTGTATCCGAAGACGGAAACGACAGAATTAAGTATTCGGGTGAAGGCAATGAGATTGCGCGTATAGACGAGCAGGACCACCCCGGAAAGCACCTTGAGCTCGGCGAAAATAATAACACTTTCTTTGTTGAATTCAGGGGTAAACGCACGGCTGTTCCCGTATATATTGTAAGCAATCCGGTTGATTCGTTTGAATTCACACCCGCAAAGCCTTATCAGGTTATTGAGAACACAAACGGTCACTGGGACCATAGCGAAACGTACGGCGACTATTTCAATTACGACATTCCTTCATTTCAGGAGGGAGACGTTATTTCCGTTATCTTTGCGGGCGAAACAGAGCCCGTTGAATACACTTACAAAGTCGTTGACGGAAACTACGATTTTTATGACGAAAACGATGAAATTATTCCTTACGACGATACGATAACCCGTTCTAACGGTGGTGCTCCATGGACGATTGGCGGAAACAACGAGCTTGTCGTTGAATACTCCGGAATTGAAGTATCCGTAAGCATTTCGGTTATTAAAAACACCGTTACGGGAATTGATTACACAAGAGCGCAGCCCGACGAATACTTTGAGGGCGACACCCACTATGACCCCTGGGATAATGCATATCTGTACAGTCACCCGAATTTTTACGAAGGCGACGTTTTAACCGTTTATGAGGACGAGCTTACCACAGTTTACACCTGCAAGTTCAACAATGAAAACGGTGAATACTATTTTGAAAGTGAAAACGGAAAAACAATCGAAACGAACGGCGAAAACGCCGTAAGCTTTTATGACAATCAGCTCACGGCTCCGTGGGTAATAGGCAACAATAACGAATTCTACGTTCAGTATATGGGCTATACAAAAGCGCTCAAGGTAACCGTTAAAGAAAACCCCGTTTTATCAATTTCATACTCCTGTGCAAAGCCCGTCGAATTATACGCAAACACAAATGGATATGAAGAAAACGGTTATTACGTTTACCATTACGGTTCCTTCAACGTCGGCGACAAGCTCAGCGTAACGAATAGCAAACTTGTTACAACCGAATACAATGCCGTTTTTAACGACGAAACCCATGAGATAGAGTTTGTTGCCGGAAACGGAGACGTTATTCAGACACATGAATTAAACGTTTATGATAATCAGAGTGATAATCACTGGGTTATCGGAACCGAAAACGAATACTATCTTTCTTATATGGGAAGACAGTGCACCCTTTATGCAACAGTAAAGGCAAACCCCGTTGAATCCATTGAATATACAAGAGCTCAGCCTGCTGTTTTATATGACAATGAAGGCTGGGAAACGGACGACGGAACAAAAATGTACAGCGAACCGCATTTATTATACGGCGATACTCTTGTTGTAACTTACACAAATAATTCAAAGAAGACCTTTACGTACGAATACAGCGAAGAGCTTAACTGCGACGTTTTCACCTCAGATGACGGAGAAGCACTTGACGATGTACGTACGAAATCTGACCAATTGCTCACTCCGTGGACAGTTGGCGGCGACAACGAATACTACGTTGAATATATGGGCAAAACCTCGCAGCCGATTAAGGTTACAATAAAAGAAAACAACCTTAAAGAAATCCGCGTTGAAAAGGTTAAACCGGCTACGGTATATGAAGGCGACCAGCACGAAGAATACTCGTGGACGGTTGACAGAACCTATATGGCATACTCAATCCCGTGGTTTGAAGAGGGCGACAAGCTTATTTTAACCGACAAGGAAGATAACGAAAAAGAGTACGTTTACACGCTCGGCGAAAATGATGACGATGGATACTTTGCTTGCGGCGACGAAATGCTCGGCGATATGCTGATGGTTTATCATTTTCAGTTTATGAATCCGTGGGAGCCGGACGGCGAATACAACTACTTTTATGCCGAATTGCGCGGCTTCACTTGTACGGTTCCCGTTACTGTTATAGCTTCGGATATCAAATCTATTTCCTTCACGCTTGCTAAGCCCGACGAGCTTGTATTCGACGAATACGAAAATGATAAGGGCGAATGGAGAGAAAAAGACGAGGGCTCCTGGTATTTCTACGCATGGTTCTTCGCAGATTTCAGGGAGTCAACGCTTACCGTTACCTACAAGGATAACTCCACCGCCGTTTACGTTGTAAAATTCGATTCGGACGAAACGGGCGTTTACTTTGAAAACGTTAAGGACGAAAACGACAAGCTTTATCAGAGCGACGTTGATTTATTCGACCGCCAGCTTGAAGAAAACTGGACCCCCGATACGCGCAACGCTCTTTATATGAAGTATAAGGGCGTTACCTGCGAAATTCCCGTAACGATTAACCACGTATATACGCAGAGCACCGTCGCTCCTACCTGTACCGCACAGGGCTACACGCTTACAAAGTGCTCGGCTTGCGGTAAGGAAGCTAAGAGCAACTTTACCAACGCTCTCGGTCACAAATGGGACGCAGGAAAGGTTACGAAAAAAGCTACTGCTAATGCTGCAGGCAATTTCAGATACACCTGCGCAACCTGCAACGCGGTTAAGAACGAAATAATCGCAAAGAATAATTTCAAAGCAACTGCTAAAAAGAAGACAGTTACCGCCGACGCGAAAAAGAAAACCACTATTAAAGCCAAAAAAGCATACGTTATCGCGAATAATAAAGGAAAGATAACGTATAAAAAAGCAAAGGGAATCAGCGGTATCAAGGTTTCAGCGAACGGCAACATAGTCATTAAAAAAGGCTTAGCGCCCAAGACCTATACAATCAAGATTAAGATTACCGATAAAGGAAACAGCAAATATGCTTCCGTTACGAAAACCGTAACTATTAAAATCAAGGTTAAGAAATAACAGAATAAAAAAGCGGCGAAGCTAAGCGCTTCGCCGCTTTTTATTTACTCTTTACCGATTTTATTTTACTCCATTTGCCGTAATACTTTTTTCCGTTTACTGTCGTATAGGCGCGCACCTTAATATAATAGGTTACGCCCTTAGTAAAGTTTTTACCCGTATACTCCGTTACGCCCGAGGCGAACTTTTTAGCCGCTACCGTTTTTTTGAATTTCTTATCTCTTGCATACCTGAGCTGATAACCGCTCGCGCCTTTAATCTTTCCCCATGAGGAATAGATTTTACCTCTTTCGGGCGACGAAACGGAAGTGAGCTTACATCGCATCGGAATAGCCTTATATGTTACCGCGGCGGAATAATCGCTCCACTCCCCGCCGACGTACGCCCTTACCTTTATCCGATACTTGTTACCCGGCGTAAGATTTTTAATCGAAGCAGTTTTACCCGTAACGGTTTTTCCGAAGCTCGTTTTCTTTGTAAGATTTTCTACGTTAAGATAGAACTTATCCGCAGAAGCCGCCTCGTTCCATTTAAACGACATCGTTTCGGTCGTTCTTGAGGTAAGAGAAAGAGCTGAGGGAACCGGCGATACCGGCTCGGGAGAAGAAGCTCCGTTAGGCATATTCTCGAAAACAGGGATATAAAATACGATTTTCGAATCGAGAATACCGGCGTTTTTATACGCTTTATACGTGCTCACGGATTCGATTGAAACGGCGTCAACGTTCTGCATATACTCGTGAGAATAAAGCGAGCCCGACGAGCTGTTTACGTTGAATTTTTCAAGATAACCCGTATTCTGATATTCAAGGTATTTCTCGGCGATATACTCTGCGCCGCCGACTATTGAGCGGTAAGGATTCGTCCACGGTCTCTGATAGTTAAAGTACGTAGTTCTGAGCTTTGACCTGAGGATATAGCCTGTAAGTCCGACGGCATAACTGCTCTGGGAGTAAAGACGGACCTTATAATAATTGCCGTGAGTTGAAATATATGACATATACTGCTTCGCGGCTACAGCGGTTTCCTTACCCTTGCCTGCTTTTTTCGCGGAATCGTATTCTGCATAAAGCGTTGCCTTTGACTCGGTTCTGAGAAAGCCCGAAGCCCACTCAAGACCGCTCGTTGCGCCGTTTGACGCGCCGATACTGTAATAGTTATATATGCCGTTAAACGGCTTTTTTGTTCCACACACTCCGGTTGCGGTAGGATTGGTTGCGCCGACCTCCTTAACTATACGGGAGGCAATA
>JAILGO010000111.1 GCA_024696725.1 Eubacterium sp.
GAGTCAGGTCGTCGAGGTCGACCTCGCCGTTCTTAACCTTCTTAAGAAGCTCCTTACGCTTCGGGTCGAATTCTCTGTAAATGGGTTCAACGCCTTTTTTAAGCATCTTAACGTTTACGATTACGAGAATCAGATGAAGCACGAAGCACGCGATTCCGCCGAAGCCGAGCGCAAACATATCGTACGGCGCCTCGGGAACGACGGCAAGCTTGCAGACTATCGACGCGACCTGGGCCGCGAGCGAAATAACGCAGGCAACGATTGAAGCGTTCCTTAGCATTTTTGCCGTTTTATCGGGCTTAAGGAAGCTGAGAAGATAGATGACGAACATTGCTACGTCAACTACCGCGAGCAGCACGAACAGAGCGAGAATTATGAACGCTCCGAGCGTAGCCTTAGTAAACAGCGCGCTCTTAAAGAACTTAGGCAGGGCAAGAAGCAGACCGCTCCGGAACGAATTAATAACGCCTATAAGTCCGATGGAAAGCTTTTCCTCATAGAGCGGAAGCTTATAGGTTACCGAGCCGAAGGGTATCATCATAGCGCAGATTGAGCCTATGAGAAATACCATTCTGAAAATCGCGAGCAGGCTTCCTACAAATACTGCCTTAATCCTTGCAACGACCATACGCACAACAGCGTTTTCAAGCTCCGTGCGCTTTGCGTCGCGTTCAAGGTGATAATCCTGAGTGAAATACAGAATATTTACTCCGCAGTGACGGCAATTCGGTTTTAAATCATAAAACGGAATTTCGCCGCCGCACTTAGGACATTTCATTGTCTTACTCTCCTTTCATACAGATTTATTTTAAACTGAAAGTAATTTCATCGTCGTTACCCGTACGGCAGTTATAGAGAAAATCCTGAGCCATTTCTCTGAGCGACGAGCCGTCGGGTATAATCTGTTTTATTTTCTTTATGTTAAGCGTATTTACGATTTTATCAGCCCGCGATGCAAGTCCGTTTACCGCCTTGTATTCCGCGGTATCGGGAGTAAAGGGCGCGTTACCCGTATAGATATGCCTTAAGATAACATACACGGTATCGGTAAGTTTTTTATTCTTAGCCTGCGTTTTCTGCTCGGGAGTTAATTCCCTCCACGCCCTGCCGAGCTTTGCGGCTGAGGACAGTTTTATTTTCTGAACCTTTTTTCCTGCCAGCTTAACGAGCGGCTTCAGCTTTTTAAGCTTATCAACCGGAAGATAACCCTCGGCAAGCTCAAGAAAAGAATCGTAATCAGACGACATAAGCGGAATAAGCTTTTCCCATATTCCCGGGAAATTCAGCGGATAAAGATATTCGTAAGCCGAAAGCCCGCCCGTATCTTTTCCGTTGATTTTTTCTATACCGATACTCGTTACGTCGCATACGCCTTCGTCGGCGTCAACGGTAATCTTTCTCATCTTACCCGCCGCGTTAGCGATAGCGATAGTTGAAATATCAAGAAGCCATCTTCCCTCGGAATCGGTATATTTTTTTATATTCTGAATATGCGTGTGTCCCGTAAAAACTACCCTTACGTTTTCCTCGCACATAAGCTCACAGAGCTCACGGTAGCCGCCGTAGAGCTCGTAATCCGCGACGTGACGGAAAACCTCCCACGGCGGAAGCACGGGATGATGGGTTGCAAGAAGAACGTAATCGCCGTTCTCCTTCGCGCTTTTAATTTCGCTTTTCAGCCACTCAACACCGTCCTCAAAGAGTCCGCAATAGCCTCCTCCGTCGCCGTTGTCAATAATCGCAATAAGCCGTACTCCTTCTCCGAGCTGAACCGTAAACGAACCGCTTTCACGGTGAACGGAGAGTGCCTGCTTCGGACCGTAATCGTAGTAAAAATCAAACAGTCCGCCCCGTTTCATTGACTCGAGCGGCTCAGTACCCGTTTCGGTATATCGGCAGCCCTCAAACCAGTTATTGTCCTCACCGCCTCCGCTGTAATCGTGAGTAGCGTAGGTTACGTAAACCTTTTTGCCCGCGGCGACAAGCCGTTCAAGACGCTCCCTGAATTCGTAGTGAGAATTCATATCGCAGTTATTGATATTGTCGCCCGTAAAAAGCACGGTATCGGTTTCGGTATCGGCGATAACCTTATCAAGAAAAGTATCGAGAATTTCGGGCGTCGCCTTAAGCGCAATCTGGTCGCTGCGCTCGCGGAAGGTAAAGGGCTTTCCCTCAACCCAGTTCTTTTTTGAAACATAATGAGAATCGGTCAGCAAATAAAACGACGTCTTTTTCATAAGCTTCACAATCCTTTCTGCGTTATGTTAATTATATACTATTAAAAACTATAAAACAATTATTTTTTTATTGTTTTTCAACAAAAATCCTATTGTTGCCTATATTAAGAGCGTAATTTCTTCCGAAAATCACGGCGCACGCCTCTGAATTTTCGGGAACCGTAATCTCAAATTTCCAGCCGTTGCTTACCTTTTCATAGTAAATTTTCGCCCATCCTCTGTCGGTGTCTATATCCGCGCTTACGAAAGTTATTCTGTCATCGGGCGCAGGCGCGAAGAGTATCTTCTTATAGCCTGCTTCAACGGGCATAATACCCGCAAGCCGTCTGTAGACCCAGGACAGCACGCTGCCGTAGGCATAGTGGTTAAACGAGTTCATGGCGGGATTTGCAAAATGTCCGTCGGGATACATTCCGTTCCAGCGCTCCCAGACGGTAGTAGCGCCCATAGTAACCGCATATAGCCACGACGGATATTCCTTCCTCAGAAGTAAGTCGACAGCAAGCTTATCCTCGCCCGCCTCCGTAAGAGCGTCAAGGATATACGTTGAACCGATAAAGCCCGTCGTAATACGTCCGTGTTGTCTTACGTTTTCCGCA
Source organism: Eubacterium sp. (assembly GCA_024696725.1). Taxonomy (GTDB): domain Bacteria; phylum Bacillota; class Clostridia; order Oscillospirales; family Acutalibacteraceae; genus Eubacterium_R. The sequence goes on from JAILGO010000111.1 coordinate 2,837, forward strand.
AGCTGAGCGTAAACCGGCCCGGGATTATCCGTAAGTCCGAATACAATCGCAAGCACGGCGGCGGTCTGGGTATCCTGCTTCATTCTGCCGTTTTCCATATATTCGCTTCTGAAAAACTCAAGCGTTTTTTCGAGCACGGGCAGGTAAACGTCGCTGTCATAACCGAGAATACCGTTAACCTTAATCAGCGTTTTTATTCCGTTAGCCATAAACGCCGTAGCGATAAGTCCTCCGTCGGTACTTCCGACGCCCTCCTCGCGGTCAAGCTCCTCAAGGCTGAGCCAGTCTCCGTAGCCTCCCGTAGTCCACGGAAATTCGAGTCCGCCGTTTTTTGAGCACTCCGAAATCATAAAGTCAACCCATTTTTTCATAAGGGTATAGTGACTCTCAAGTATTTTCTTATCCCCGTAAGCGGTATACATTTCCCACGGAACAATTATTGCTGCGTCTGACCACGCAGGCGAATTAAAGCCGTCCTTACCGCTCCAGTATTTATGGAAATACGGTGAAACGTGAGGAACGGAGCCGTCGTCGAGCTGGTCGGCTTCAAGGTCGTTAAGCCACTTGTCGAAGAATTTACGGACGTTGAAATTAATCGCCGCGGTACGGCAGAACATTGCCGCGTCGCCCGTCCAGCCAAGTCTTTCATCGCGCTGGGGGCAGTCGGTGGGAACGTCGAGGAAATTGCCGAGCTGTCCCCATCTTACATTGTGGGCGAACTGATTAAGAAGCTCGTTCGAGCAAAGAAATCCTGCCGTCGTTTTTATATCCGAGCATACGGAGATTGATTTAAAATCTTTTTTATTTATTCTGTCAAGCCCGATAACCTGAATATAACGGTAACCGTAGAAGGTATAAAGCGGCTTTACGGTGAACGGATTTCCGTCGGAAATTACCGTATAGGTAGCCTTCGCCGACCTTAAGTTTTCGGTATAAACGTTACCGTCCTTATCAAGCATTTCAAAATGCCTGATTACTATTTCCGTTCCCTCGGGAACGTCGGCGGAGAATCTGATATATCCCGTAACCTCCTGACCGAAGTCGATAACCTGCTCGCCCTTCGGCGTTACAATCAGCTCCTTTGCGCCGAAGGTTTCATATTCACGCACGGGCTCGCCCTCGAAAGGAATCAGGATATCCTTCCTGTAGCCAATTTCAACGGCAGGAGCCTTTCTTCTTATCTTAATTCTTAAATCGAGCGATTCGCCGTTATAGATGTCGTTATAAACGACGTTGCTTTTTGCGGTAAACCAGCTTTTGTCCGAATAAACGGTTTCCTCGCTGCCGTCGTTATAAGTAACGGTAAGAGCGCAGATAAGCGCGGTTTCGTCGGGCTTGAGGTCTTTTCCTCCCCAGTTCTTACTGTTATGGAAAAACCAGCCTTTGCCCACGCCGATTTTCAGCTCGTTCTCACCCGCTTTCAGCATATCCGTAATCTCGTAGGAGAGAACGCGAAGGCGCTTTTCGTAGGCAGTCCAGCCGGGCATAAGAACGTCGTCGCTCACCTTTTCACCGTTTATGTACGCGTTGAAAACGCCGTGAGCGGTAATAAGAAGCTCCGCTTTTTTTACGCCGTCCTTAATATCAACCGTGCGGAAAAAATCGGTAACGGTATCTTTATTATTGACCTTTGATTTTATCCATTCAGCGTCAAGAATTTTTTTCATAATATTACTCCATTCGGATTATCTGTAAACCTTAAGCGTCTTTATTTCAAACGGTGTAAAACACAGCTCAACCGTATTGTCCTTTATCTCTGCTTCGCCGCACTCGTCCTCGAGCAGATTAGTGAAAGCCACCCTTGAAGGAGAGCCGGAAAGTACGATTTTTGTATTCGTTTTCGTTCCCTCGCACTCGTAAAGCCTGATAACGAAGGCGTCGCTTCCGTCCTCGGCGGGCTTTACCGCCTCGGCGATAATATTCGGCGCAGTAATTTCCATAAGCTGTGGCGCGTCGGTATGTCCGTCGGCGGCGAATACGGGAACGTTAAGCTCATAAGCAGGCTGAACGACCGTTTCGGCGCAGAAGCCTCCGTTATGAACGAGGAGCGAATAGGTCATTTCGTGGAGACCGCTGTCGCCCGAGCCGTCGGGGTGAGTTCCGCCCTTGTGAAGCGAAAGGCAGAGATTACAGTCCTTAACCGAAATTCCATACTTGCAGTCGTTGAGTATCGCGGCGCCGAAGCGCGGTTCGCTTATATCCGTATAGTTTCTGTTACACACCTCAAACTTTGCGATTTCAAGGCTTGAATTAGCGGTAACCGGTCTTTCGATAGCGCCGAATTGAATTTCGCTTCTCGCTCTCTTCGCGCTTACGTCGAGGTCAAAGCCCGCTTTAAGAAATCTGTGAGGTGAGTTCCAGTCGATAAGGGTATGAAAATCTATTCTCGGAGAATCCGCGTAACAGATTAAATCCTGAATAATCCTTGTATTATCAACGGTGAATTCGCTTCTTAATCTTATTTCAACAGCTCCGTCGGAGACGAGCTCTCTTTTCACGAAGCCGTGAACGGGTTTAAGATTTTCAACAACGTCCCAGTCGACGTCCCAGTTATCGTACGAGAGCGGAACGTCCTCTCCGTAGAGAAATACGCCGAGCGGCTCTCCGTCCTTTTTACGAAGCTCTCTTTTCGTTTCTTTATCGGTGAGCGAAGCGATATATCCGTTTTCGTCGAAAATGATTATTGCAAACGGTGTTTCAAGCTTAGCGCCGTCATAGCTGAACGGCGACGGCTCGTTACACGGAGTATCGCAAAGGCAGATTTCCGCGCCCGAAAAGGCAGGTATATCAAGTCCTCCGACGGCGAGAAGCTCTCTTCCGAAAAGGTCGGTATAGCGCTGAGACGGATAACCGTCCGCGTAGCCGTCCTTTTCAAGCACGGCGACGTCCTTTCTGCCGAACGATAAGGTGTTGAACAGAGTTACGCAGCCGCTGCCGTCGCAAAGCTTCCCGGCGTATTCCTTCGCCGCGCTTTTATAGTTTTTAAGAAGCGCGTCCATTTCCTTATGGAAAAGGTCGTAAACGGGCGTTATACAGGTTCCCGGAAGTATATCGTGGAATTGATTTTTAAGAAGCGTTTTCAGCCATTTATCGCTGTTCTCGTTTCGCGGCGAGGCGGAAAGCACGTTGAAATACTCCATATCGCGAAGGGCGTATTCCGCTTTTCTGTTCTTTCGCTTAACCTCGTGCATCTGAGTAAGAGTACCGCGGTGAAGCTCAAGATATATTTCGTCGTCGTAAACGGGAAGCTCGTCTTTTTTCGTTTCAAGCTCCTTCATAAAGGAAGAAACGGTCATATTTTCAATTTCAGGCATACCGTCCATTGAGGAAACTCTTCTTCCCGCCTCAATCATAGCGGGCGTAGGTCCGCCGCCTCCGTCACCGAAGCCGTACGCGAGAAGGCGCATATCGGCTGAATCCTTATTCTGAAGCGACTTTACGTAATACGAGCAGTCGTTAACGCCGGGCCAGCAGTGAGTTACATTGAAATGGGTTATTACCTCGCTTTTATCTATTCCGCGCCATACGAAGCTTTCAAACGGGAAGCGGTTATTATCGTTCCAGCTTATCTTGGTCGTATAGAAATACTTAACGCAGCTTTTCTTCATAATCTGAGGAATGCTCGCGTTATAGCCGAAGGTATCGGGAAGCCAGAAGGAGTCGGCGGTATAGCCGAAATTTTCACGCGTAAACTGTTGTCCCTTTAAAAACTGACGCGCCATAAGCTCGCCCGAGGTTATATTACAGTCGCACTCGACGTAAACTCCGCCGTTAGGCTCGTAGCGTCCCTCGGCAACGCGTTTTTTCATCTCCTCAAATATAGATGGATAGTATTCCTTCATCCACTCGCTGTGAAGCGCGGAGGACTGAATAAACTTATACTCGGGATACTGCTCCATAAGATGAAGCGCGTTAGAATAAGTGCGCGCACATTTTCTTACGGTCTCGCTGACGGGCCAGAGCCAGGCGGTATCCATGTGGGAATGACCGATAATTCCGACCTTTCCGAAAACCCGTGAGTTTTTACCGTTAAAGCAGGAGCGTGAAATCTCAAGCGCTTTTTCAATTCCGTAGTTCAGCTCTTTTTCGTCAGCGTCTTTCGGGAAAAGCGGAAGCACGGCGTTGATTTTTTCAAGCGCGTTTCTCGCCTTCGCAGCGGCGAAATTACCTTCGTCCAAAGCTCTCGCGGCGGTAAGCAGCTCTTTTATATCGAAAATAAGATTGAAGAGCTTATCGTTTCTCGTACAGATTTCAACGCCGCCGAAGGTATGGGAAAAGCTAAGCGAGGAGTTGGGTCCGAAATAGTTATCGTACGGGTCGGTATCGGGGTCGTAATGTCCCGCATAGCATTCAAAGGCGAGCTCAAAGTTCTCGCCTTCTTTAAAAGTACCTATCAGCTGACTCGTGTGCATACCACCGATATACTCTGCGTTTTTGCTGTTGAATAAACCCTTCGGAACGCCGTTGATAAAGTAGAGCTGCTCTCTTCCGCCGCAGTGCGAAAGAGCGTAAAGCGGCAATCCCGCAAGCTCCGGCGGAACGCTAAAGCAGCCCTTTACCCAAAGGCTGCCCCACTCGTCTCCCCATTTATCGCCTTTTTCAATCGGCTTCATACCCGTTTCGGGTACGCTTCTAAGGTGTTCATGAGTGTAAAGAGAGACCGTTTCGCCGAGCTCTCCGACAGGAACATATATAAGTCTTTCGTAGATTTTAAGAGACTCCCCGAGCTTTGAGAAAACTCTTTTTTTCAGATTTTCGTTATACATAAATCACTCAGCCGTTATATTCAGAATTTAATTTCAAGTATCGTTTTAAGAACGTTCTTCGCGCAGCGCTGAATCTCGCCGAGGGTAATTCCGTCCTTACTGTTATATGACTCGGGAAGCGATTGCTCGAAGCCGTCCTTTTCATGCTCTTCAGCGTTTCCGCCGGGCATAAACAGGTCGACTCCGGCTCTGATTCTGTACGCCTGAGACCAGATGTTTTCAAATTCGGGACTTTCATAAAACTGAATAAACCAGTCGGTCATTACATTGCCCTCATATCCCCACTCGCCTCTTAAAATCACGGTAACGAGGTCGTAATTATAATGTCCCCATACGCCGTTTATCAGATTATAAGAGGTCATAAGATTCTTCGGCGCGCTCTCCTTAACGGCAATTTCGAAGCCCTTGAGATAGATTTCGCGAAGCGCTCTTTCGGACAGACGGGAATCGTTTCGGTTTCTGTTATCTTCCTGATTGTTGCAGGCGAAGTGCTTAATGCACGCCGAGCCGCCGAGACTCTGGCTGCCTCTCACCGCCGCCACAGCCATCTTACCGCTTACAAACGGGTCCTCGCTGTAATACTCGAAGTTACGTCCGCATATCGGATTTCTGTGGATATTAAGAGCAGGCGCAAGAAATACGTCCGCCTTTCTCTCCTTAAGCTCCTCGGCTACCGCGCAGTACAGCTCCTCAACAAGCTCCGTATCATAAGTACACGCAAGAAGCGTCGCCGACGGGAGCAGAGAGGATTTATAGTTGAGCGTAACGCCCGCAGGTCCGTCGCAGGTTATCGTACTCGGAATTCCCTTATCGAGAAGCGCCTTTACAACTCCGCCGAAAGCGCCTGCGCCGCCGTATGGTCTGAAATTCTCCTTATAGACGTAATCGCCTCTTGTAAGCGTATCAAGCTCGTCTACCGTAAGCTGCGCGACAAATTCGTCAAGCGTATTCTTTCCGTCCTTTACGTCCTGAAGCTTTATACCTCTGTCGCCTGTGAATTCAACGCCCGCGGGAAGGCTTTCAAGTATTCTGTCACGAAGGCTGTATCCGCGAAGCGTTACGGACTTTCTTCCCATTTCAACTCCGTTTTCGCCCTCCGCGGCGAAAATTATATCGAATGCCTTTTGCGGTGCTCCCGCCTGAGAAAGCTGAAGGAAAAGCTCCGTTTTATCCTGATAGTATGTAAATACCTTCTTTGCGTCTCTTACATTTTTTCCCACATAGAAATTATAAGCGCCCTCCTCCGTAACGTAGGCAAACTTAAAGCCCGTTGCGCCGCAGTCGTCATAGGAGGTCAGCTCATAATCGGAAACGAACATTTCAAGTTTTTCGCTACCGTTCGGCTGAAGCGTTTTCGTTTTTGAAAAGGCGACGAGCTCTCTTGACGGCTTGCCGAGCTTTCCGCACGGCTTTTCAATATATACCTGAGCCGCCTCTCTTGCAGGAAAGGCGCCGATATTCTTAACCGTAACAAAAACGTCGAAGCCGCCGTCCGCGCTCTTAACCTCAATATCCGAATACTCGAATTCCGTATATGAAAGACCGAAGCCGAAGGGATAGTAAACCTTATCCTTCGCGAAGGTTTCAAAATAGCGGTAGCCAACGTAAATATCCTCTTCGTAGTTATTGAAGCAATGACCGCCGAAATTCTTACTCGACGGGTAGTCGCCGTAGCTTTTTGCGATTGTATCGGTCAGCTTTCCGCAGGGACTTACCTTACCTGAAAGGATATCGCAGACTGCGTCGCCGCTCTGAGTTCCGCCGAGCCAGGTATATAGCACGGCGCCGACTTTATCGCCGAGAGCCTCAATATCGCTCATATCAATTATCGCGCAGGAATTGATTATTACGACGACTCTTTCAAACGCGTTGCAAACGGCTGAAAGCATTTCTCTTTCCGTATCGGTTAGAAGGTAGCTGCCTTCGCCCGGGTGAGCGTCTCCGCCCTCGCCGCAGCATCTTCCGAAAGTAACTATCGCCGCGTCGCTCTCTTTTGCCGCTTTTTCGGCTAATTCGGCGCTAACGGGCATTTCCTTATAGTTTGTCGGGTTGTCGTACTCGCTGACGGGGTCGTTTTTATTGAATTCGCTGTAAAGCGCTGCAAGCTCTTCGTTGATTTCAAGCTCAGGGCATTCTCTCAGCGCTACGGTAAGATTTCTTTTATCGTCACACCATACGCTGCCGCCCGAGCCGTAGCCTCTGAATATCCACGCCTCGTTAATACGTGAGAACAGCGAGAGCCTTGTTCCCTTTTCAAAAGGAAGCACGCCGTTGTTCTTAAGAAGCACCGCGCCCTCCGACGCGCTCTTTCGGATTAACTTATCAATGTCATACTTTTTTTCCATAACTACTCCTCCCACTATATTTTGATTTTTAATGTATTTTCTTCTGTATCCGGCTGACAGTCGCCTATATAAAGAGTAATTTCACCGTCGGGAGTTACCCTTTCCCCGTTTTCAAGGACTGCCTTAAGCCAGTATTTATCTATTTCAAGCCGTACCGTTTTCGTCTCGCCTTTATTAAGAAACTCAGGCGCTAAGGCGCACAGCTGAAGTCTCGGCGTTTCGGTTCGGCTGTCGGTATAGTGCGCGTAGCACTGAACCTTTACCGCCGAGTCGAAGGCGCCGGTATTGGTCACCTCTGCGGTACAGACAATTTGTTCTTCGTCGTTTGAAACTATCTCTGCATTTTTAAACGCGAACTCCGTGAAGCTGAGTCCGTAGCCGAACGGATAGAGCGCCTCGGCTTCAGAAAAACGGTAGGTACGGTTTTTCATGGAATAGTTCTCAATATCGGGAAGCTCAGTATCCGCGCGGTAGAAGGTTATAGGAAGCTTACCGCTCGGCGAGAACTCTCCCGCGAGCGCCTGCGCTAACGCAAGGCCTCCGAGCGCGCCGGGATACCAGCCGTGAAGCACCGCCTTCGCGCGTTTTCTCACGCTGTCGCCCAAATCCGCACAGCTTCCGCAGAGCACAACAACGATTACGTTTTCGCACGCATTACATACCGCCTCGGCAAGCTGAAGCTGATTTTCGGGAAGAGCGGCTGTTCTTCTGTCTCCGCTTACCGTAAAATCGTTTTCAAAGCCTAAGTCCTCGCCCTCAATCGTTCTGTCGAGACCGAGGCACAAAACTGTTATATCCGCTTCCTCCGCCGCGGCGATTCCCTCGCTGAGAAGTCCCTCAAACTCGTTCCACCGCGGGCTGTTAACTCCCTTTATTGAAGCGCCGTCGGCAACGGTTATTTCCGCATTGCCAAATACCCTTCTTATACCGTCGGCGACGGTAATATACTCGTCGGCGTGTCCGCTGTAATTGCCCTCGAGCGCAAGACGGCTAAGGGCGTTGGGACCGACTACGGCAATTTTCATTTTTTCTTTTCTGTCAAGAGGAAGAAAAGAATCTCTGTTTTCAAGAAGAACAAGCGTTTCGCGCGCCGCCTCGAGATTAAGTGCTTTATGCTCAGGGCAGGACACGGCGGAATAGGGAATATCGCCGTAAGGTCTTTCCTCTTCAAATTCGCCGAGCAGCGCGCGGATTGTGAAAAGCCTTACAGCCGCCGCTGTAATTTCGGTATCGGTTATAAGTCCGTCTTTATACGCGTCCTTAAGAGCAATATACGCGTCGCCGCAATTCAGCTCACAGCCCGCGTTAAGCGCCGCGGCTGCGGCTTCCTTAATTGAAGGAGCATACTTATGCCCTTCGTAAATATCCGTAACCGCCCAGCAGTCGGAAACGAAGTAGCCTCTGAACCCCCATTGTCTTCGGAGTATGTCCATAAGCGCGGGGCTTGCGCAGCAGGGCTCGCCGTTGGTCCGGTTATACGCGCCCATAACTCCCGCGACTCCCGCTTCAACCGCCTTTTCAAACGCGGGAAGATAGGTTTCCGCTAAATCCTTTTTGCTTACCTCGGCGTTGAAGCTGTGGCGCTTACCCTCGGGTCCGGAATGGGCGGCGAAATGCTTCGCGCAGGCGGCAGCCTTTAAAAATTCGCCGTCGCCCTGTAAGCCCTTTATATACGCGGTGCCTATCTGAGAGGTTAAAAACGGGTCCTCTCCGCAGGTTTCCTGACCGCGTCCCCATCTCGGGTCGCGGAAAATATTTACGTTCGGCGCCCAGAAGGTGAGTCCTTTATATATGCCTCTGTCGCCGTGGGCAACGCTTTTATTGTACTTTGCCCTTCCCTCTGTTGACACAGCCTCGGCAACGCGGTTTACAAGTCCGGGGTTAAAGGTCGCCGCCATACCTATCGACTGAGGAAAAACAGTCGCTACGCCCGCTCTCGCCACGCCGTGACAAGCCTCGTTCCACCAGTTGTACGAGTCTATGCCGAGTCGTTCTATCGCGGGAGAATTAAAGAGAAGCTGAGACATTTTTTCTTCGGCGGTCATAAGCGACACAAGCTTTTCCGCTTTTATTCTAGCTTTGTTATAATCCATAATTACACCTATACCGTTTCAACCGTTATATTGTTAGTCATATACTCAAAAGTGATTTTCACTATCGTATTATCCTTCGGGATTAAAAGCTTTGTTTTATTTCCCGTGCCGCAAAACGGGAACGGGTGGTCGGGCGAAACGCACGCGGAGAGCGTTCCCCATACGGAAACGGCGAAATCGTATTCTCCCTCAAAGGGCATAATAAAGCTCAACGAATATCTGCCGTCGCCCACGTAATACATTCTTGTAATCTCGCTGTTCGAGTCGTTCTTAACAGCTCCTACGTAAGGCTGAAAGCTGCCGTAAAGGACAACCTTCTCCGGATAGCGTACTCCCGTTTCGGGGTCGTCGGTATCCTTAGCGCCGTAATCGAGAATGTCGCGCGGATTAGCGTATTTTCGGTATTTTTCATATCCCCCGTCGAGAAGCTCTTTAAGCTTATCCTCCTGGGAATAACCGTTTTCGCAGGCAGCGGAACGGTTGTTGAACTGATAATACGGATATCTTTTTACCACCTCTCCGCTGTCGAGCGGACGTCTTACGGGAAACGCAAAAAACGCGTCGGGGTTATTAATGGCAGTCCATTTCATAGTGTATTCAAGGAAGGCGTTTCTGTCCTCCTCGCTCTGATTGGCGAACCAGGAAATCTGGTCGCCTCCCCACCACTGCTCCCAGGCGCGCTCCTCGTAGGTGAGATTTTCGTAAGCCCATAAATCTCTTCCGCCCCAGTTATCATATTCGTATAAAAACGGAAGCGCCTTTTCATATACTCCCTCGGGAGATATTCCGCCGCCCGACTTGCCCTCGCGAACGAGAACGAGCTTTTCACCCAAACGGTCAAGAATCGGGTATCTCGTGAGCGGCATAGCGTTATAGTCGAGAAGGCTTTTTCCGTTAACGACGAGAGAATGGGAATGCGCGTCGAACAGCACCTTATGGCGTCTTGCGTGCTTCTTTCCGTATTCACGAAGCATTTCAATTACTTTTCCTATGCACTTATAGTCCCTGTCGTGACCCGTGTAAAGATGAATCTGGCCCATGTGGAACGCTTCGTAGCCGCAGTCGATATATCTTACGCCGCGATAGTAAAACCACATCTGCGTTTCAGTCTGAGATATATCGGGCATAACGCTCCACGCGCCCTCCTCCTGCGTTTTCTTATCGAAAAGGCAGGCGTCGTAATTAAAATATCTGTCCTCAAAAGGAAGTCCGAAAGCGTCAAAAACAAATTCGGGTATCTTTACGTGCTCAACGTCCTCGCGGTACAGCGCCTCAAAAATGCATGCCTGAAGTATTATCTCAGGGTCGGCGGCATGGATTTTTTCAGCCGCCGCGCGCGCCGTTTCGAAATGCTTTTCCTCAGGCATTTCGCCCTTCCAGATTCCCGAAGCTCTTCCGAGAAATTTTACGCCTGCGTTTGTTATTGCGCGGATATCGTCGTCAAGCGTATTACTGAGATATATCCATTGCGCCGACGAGGCGTGGGAAAGATAGTATTCAAGCACATCGCGCGGCATACTTCCGTCAAAATAGCCTTTACTCATATTCTGCTCCTAAAGTCTGATTTTCAGCTTAATCGGATAGTGGTCGCTCGGGTAAGCGCCGTCGTAGGTCGTTCTTATTACCCGATACTGAAGAACCTCTATTCCCGTTTTCGAAATAAAGAAATAGTCGATACTTCCGTCGGATTCCGCCTCACCCCAGCCGTGGTAAGTTATGCCCGAGTCTGTGTCGTCGGTCTTATACTTAGCGTCGTCGAAAAGCTCCGTCGCCGCCTTATAGGTTTCGCTGTATTCAAAGTCGTTGAAGTCGCCCATAATTATGCAGGGCATTCCGCCGAACTGATTCAGCTTGTTGAGGATAAGCCGTATTCCCTTAATTCGCGCCTCCTCGCTTACGTGGTCGAGGTGGGTGTTGAATACTACGATTTCCTTACCGTCGCTGAGCTGCTTTAATATTGCGTTGGAGCATATACGGTAGCACGCCGCTCCCCAGTCCTTAGATATTCTTTCGGGCGTTTCGCTCAGCCAGAAGGAGCCCTTGTCGACAAGCTCGAATTTTGAAAGATTATAGAAAATCGGACAGCCCTCGGGACATTCGCCCTCCTCGCGGTAATCTATAAAACTTCCGTAGCCCTTAAGCGCAGGCTTAATACAGTCGTAGTG
>JAILGO010000157.1 GCA_024696725.1 Eubacterium sp.
ACTAACTGCCTTGCTCCCATGGCTCAGGCACTTAATAACTATGCTCCCATCGTATCGGGCATTATGTGCACAATTCACGCTTACACAGGCGACCAGATGATTCTTGACGGTCCTCACAGAAAGGGCGACCTCAGAAGAGCACGCGCAGGCGCTGCTAACATCGTTCCTAACTCAACGGGCGCAGCTAAGGCTATCGGTCTTGTTATCCCCGAGCTTAACGGCAAGCTTATCGGCGCTGCTCAGAGAGTTCCGACTCCGACCGGTTCAACTACTATCCTTACTGCTGTTGTTGAAGGCGCTGACGTTACCGTTGACGGAATCAACGCTGCTATGAAAGCTGCTTCTAACGAGAGCTTCGGCTACAACACCGACCCCATCGTTTCCATGGATATCGTTGGTATGAGATACGGCTCACTCTTTGACGCTACTCAGACTATGGTTCTTCCTATCGGCGACGGCAAGTATGAGGTTCAGGTTGTTTCATGGTACGATAACGAGAATTCTTACACATCACAGATGGTAAGAACTATCAAGTACTTCGCAGAGCTTGGCTAATTACCGTTTAAACTGAAATAAACCCCGTGTGCTCCGGCATTCGGGGTTTTACATTTTTTATATTGTGTGATATACTGTAAAAAACGGGGGTGACGTTATGGAAAAATTCAGATGGGCGTACGTAGGAAGCGGAAATATCGCTAAAAGCACGGCGCGAAGCATTACTAAGGGAGCGCACGTGATATCCGCCGTGTATTCGAGAAACAACAAAAAGGCTCAGGCGTTTGCTGAAAAATACGGAGCGAAGGCGTATAAAACCTTTGACGAGCTTTTAGCCGACCCGGACTTTGACGGCGTTTATATCGCTACGCCGCATACCTCTCACCTTGAATACTCTCTTAAGGCTATGAGAGCGGGGAAGCCCGTGCTGTGCGAAAAGCCCGTAGGTGTAAGCACCGTCGAGGTCGACGAAATGTTTAAAGCCTCCGCAGAAAATAACGTATATTTCTGCGAGGCGATGTGGACGTGGTTTTCCGACGTTGCAATCTCGGTTAAGAAATGGATAGAGGCTCAGCGCCTCGGCGAGATAAAAAGCGTACATATCGACTACGCGTTCCCCGGTCTTATGATGAGTAAGGATTCGCGCGTGCTTACTCCCGAAACGGCGGGCGGCGCCCTGCTCGACGTCGGAATTTATCCGATTACGTACTGTTATAACCTTTTCGGTTATCCCGAAAGTATTAAATGCAGCGGCGTTATAAAAAACGGTATCGACGTTGAGGAAACCGTCGTCCTCGGCTACGGCGGCTTTGAATGTACTCTCGAGATGTCGCTTTCAAAGCTGAAGGAGGGCTGTAAGATTATCGGCACGAAGGGCGAAATTGATATCCCGATGTTCCACATGGCGCGCCTCGCGACTCTTAAAGCAGACGGTAAAAAGGAAAGAATAAAGGGTAAAACCGACTATCTTACCGAATTTACGCGTGCCGCGGAGGAAATCAGAGCGGGTAAAACCGAGTCCGATTTTATCCCGTTTAAAGCAACCCGCGATTGTATGCGGATTATGGACGAGTGCAGGAAACAGATGGACCTCGTCTACCCGTTTGAAAAATAAAAGGTATCAGAAAATCCGGCTGAAAAAAGTAAGGGAGACCTTCTCGGGAAGGTCTCCCTGTTTCTGTCTTTTACAGCGTTACTCCGTCTTTGAAAATTGCGATATCACGGAAGGCGTTAAGCTCGTTTTTCGTTTCCTTTCCGTTAGCCGTATCAACGATAAGAGCGAACAGCCCGTCATCGCTTCCGCACTGCGCGTCGAAGTCAATCCAACCGCTTTTCTTTTTTGCAAGCGCGGTGTTTGTGGAAATTTTAAGCGTGGGAACGGGTGCGCCGAGCGGCGTTCCTCTTCCCGTAGTGAAAAGAATGAGATGACAGCCCGCGGCGGTGAGGTTTGTAACCGCGACCATATCGTTTCCGGGACCGTTAAGAAGGCTTAAGCCTTCTTTTTTTACCGTATCGCCGTAGCTGAGAACGTCGGTAATAACCGCCGTGCCGCCCTTCTGAACGCAGCCGAGCGATTTTTCCTCAAGCGTGGTTATTCCGCCCTCCTTGTTACCGGGGGAAGGGTTCTCGCTGACGGGCTGATTATGAGAAACGAAGTAATCCTTAAAGCCGTTAATCATTTTTACCGCCCTGTCAAAGACCTCCCTCGTTTCGCACCTGTTGAGAAGAAGCTGCTCCGCGCCGAACATCTCGGGAACCTCGGAAAGCACGCACGCTCCGCCCATTGAAATAAGTCTGTCGGTTACTCTTCCGACCATAGGGTTAGCGGTTATTCCCGAAAGTCCGTCGCTTCCTCCGCACTTAAGACCTACGGTCAACTGCGAAATCGGAACTTCTTTTCTTTTATCCTTTTTTATAAGCTCCTTAAGCCCGTTTACAAGACTTATGCCCTCGGTGATTTCGTCGCCGCAGTCCTGAGCGTTAAGAAATCTTACGCGCTCGCTGTCGTATTCACCGAGAACGGCTTTAAGCTCTTTGATATTGTTGTTTTCACAGCCGAGTCCGAGAACGAGCACACCTCCCGCGTTAGGGTGAGCGATTAGTCCGCACAGAGTTTTCCGCGTTACGGTTAAATCGTCGCCGAGCTGAGAGCATCCGTAAGGGTGAGTAAACGCGATGGCGCCCGTTTTTTCGGCTATTTTACGCGCGGCTTCGTTTATGCAGCCGACGGTCGGTATAATCCATATATCGTTTCTTATGCCGATTTTTCCGTTTTTTCTCACATAAGCCGAAATGAGCGCAGGCTCGGACTTTTTCAGCTCTGTCTTTACGGGAGCGTATGTGTATTCCGAGCGCGCCGAAAGAGCCGTCCTCAGATTATGGGAATGAACGTGTTCGCCTTTTTTTATATCGCATAAAGCCTCGCCGACGGGGAAGCCGTACTTGATTACCGCTTCGCCTTTTTTTATATCGCGCCTTGCGTATTTATGCCCGTTTTCAAGGTTAACCTCAACGTTGTCCGACGGGTGAATTATGATATTGCCCATTGTATTCCCTCTTTAATTCTGTCGCTTTCGGCAAATGCGTATGCCTGTAAAACGGCGTCGGTCATATCGCTTATATCGGCGCCGAAAATATCGCTTTTAAGTATATCTTTAACGCTGCTTTCTTTTATGAATTCAATAAGCTTCGCGCTGTCGGACGGCTCTCTGTTTTTATAGTAATAAATAAGCGAGGCGAGTGAAAGCGCGGCGGCTTTCGGGTATTCACCGAATTTGTTTTTATAATCGAGTGCCGTCGGGAGAACGCGTACCGAAAACTTGCTTACCGAATTAAGAGAAATGGATTTGAGAAGGTGACGGATAAACGGATTCGAAAAGCGTTCAAGCACCGCGTCGGCAAAGGCTTTGTTTTCCGCGCTTTCGCCGAGAACCGGCAGAACGCAGGAATTGAGATAGTACCTTAAAAACGCGTTGACCTCTTTGTCCTCAAGGCATTCGCCGACCGTTTCGAGCCCGAGAAGCATCGCGGGGAATACCGTAACGGTGTGAGCGCCGTTAAGAAGCCGTACCTTGCGCTTTTTGAGCGGTCTGATATCGTCGGTCCATATTACGTTGAAGCCCGCCGCCCTGAGCGGAAGCTCGCTTTCGAAATCGCCCTCGATTGCCCAGAGATGATAGGGCTCTGCGGTGTCGAGAAGCCTGTCGTCATACCCGATTTCTTTACAGATTTCCACGGCATCGTCCTTCGGATAACCCGTTACGATTCTGTCAACGAGCGTGTTGCAGAAGGTGTTTTCGCTTTCCAGCCATTCGGAAAAAGCTTCGTCGAGCTTCCACTCCTCAGCGTGTCTTAAAACGCATTTTTTCAGCTCGTCGCCGTTCCCGTCAATAAGCTCGCAGGGAAGCAATATAAAGCCTTTGAGCCCTGCTTTAAATCTCTCGAAAAGAAGTTGGGTGAGCTTTGCGGGAAACGAGGGCGCGGGAGCGTCCGTCGGCTTACAGTCGGGGTTATACTCAATACCCGCCTCGGTGGTGTTTGAAATAATAAAGCGCATATCGGGATTGTGAGCGAGCTCGAGATATGCCGAAAAATCCTCGTAGGGATTAACGCATCTGCTTATGCTGTGAATCTCTTTTCTTCGCGTTACGCTTTTTCCGTTTTCGATTCCGCGGATAACGAGGTTATACACGCAGCTCTGCGCTTCGAATTTTTCAAGGTCTCCGCGCGGCGTGGGCTTGACTATAACGGCCTTTCCGTCGTATAAGCCCTTCTTATTCAATTCGTCTAAAAAGTCCTCGGCGAAGGCTCTTAAAAAATTACCCTCACCGAACTGAATTACGGTTTCTCTCATAGTTTACCTCTTAAAGCATGTGGGGTATCGGCTTAATCTCTTTCAGAGAGTCGAAGCGGTAAAAGCTTTCGGCGTTTTTAAAGAGGAATTTCTCTTTGTCCTCTTCGCTGATTTCCTTCGATTTAAGAATAAAATCGAAGCTCATTTTATATGTGATTTCAACCATCGTTCTCGGGTAATCGCTTCCCCACATCAGCTTATCGAAGCCGCAGATATCCGCCGCCTCGTTAATAGCCTTAACCGCCGACGGATAGGGATAGAATTCCTTATTGAAAAGCCAGGTTATGCCGCCGCTTTCAACGAATACATTCTTGTATTTCGCAAGCTCAATCTGCTTCGTCCATCCGCGCGTCGTCACCATACCGAAGTGACCTATCGCTATACGGAGCTCCGGCAGCTGCTGAATAATCTCTCTCAGCGAAGCTACCTGAAGGTCGCCGTCTGCGAGGTCGACTGAAATGAATTTTCCGTTGTCATAAGCAGCCTTGAAAACCTCGAAATGCTTCGTTAAATCCTGCTCCTTAAGCTTGCAGGCGCAGAGCTTTATTCCGTCGAAGCCGTCGACGGAATAAGGTACTCCCTCGTCGTAGAGTGAGCAGATTTTAAACCTGTCGGGATATTTTTCCTTTACGCTAAGAAGGTAAGCGTCCTGATTTCCGTCCATTACCTCCTGAGTCACTACGGCTCCGCTAACGCAGGCGTAGTCCATATTTGAAAGAAACATTTCCGCGTTGTTTTCGCCGTCGAGCATATAGGGCGGCATCATCTGACGGATTTCTCCGCCGAAGTCGCTGCGTCCGTTTTTTAGCGCCCTTACGCTTCCGTTGGGATTATACCCGTTCTGGATTTTCCAGAGGTGAGAGTGTGCGTCGATTATTTTCATATCCTACTCCGTAAAGCTTATAAGCAGCTTGTTAAGCGTTCCGTCGTTGTGTGAAAGCGCCTCGAACGCTTCGGCTGCGTTTTTAAAATTATAAACGCCGCTAATCATATCGAGAATATCGACTTTACCCGAAGCGACGAGGTCGATAAGCGTTTCGAAATCCTTTGTGAAGGAGTTTCTGCTTCCGAATATGTTGAGCTCTTTTTTTAAAATGATTGAGTGAACGAAAGAGGTCTCTCTTTTTCCGTTACCTATAAGAATAATGTTAGCGCCGTGCGCCGCCTCGTCAACGCAGGAAAGGAAGGTTTCGGGCGCTCCGCACGCCTCGACGCAAACGTCGAAGCCGCAGCCGTCGGTAAACTCTTTACATCTTTCGCTCAGGTCTTCGGATTTTGAGTTTATTATCATATCCGCGCCGTATCTCTTCGCAAGAGCGAGCCTGCTTTCAAGAAGGTCGGCTATCGCTACTCTTGCGCCGAGCGCCTTTGCTCTTATAAGAGCGAAAAGTCCTATCGGTCCCGCTCCCATAATCAGAAGTCTGTCGCCCGACTTTATTTCTGCGCGCGAAAGCGCGTGGGCGCTGATTGAAAACGGCTCGATAAGCGCAAGCTGCTTTGCGCTCAGTCCCTTGCCGTCGATTATTCTTTCTATCGGCATAGTGATATATTCCTGAAAGCTGCCGTCGCGCTGAACTCCCATCGTCTGATTATCGTGACAGGCGTTTACTATTCCGCGTCTGCACGCGTAGCACTCACCGCAGTTGAAATACGGGTTACAGGTAATTATGTCGCCCGCCTTCAGACCTCTGCCGTTTTCGGGGATTTCAACAATCTGCGCCGAGAATTCATGACCGGGAATTCTCGGATAAGTCGTAAACGGCTGATTACCCGTAAAGGACGCAACGTCCGCACCGCATATTCCACAGTACAGAACTTTCAAAAGCGCCTCGCCGTCTTTTCTGACGGGCATTTCCTTATCAATGATTTTTATTTCAAACGGTTTGGTAATCTGTATAGCCTTCATAATCAGTCCTCGCTTATATATTCCTTATTCCATACTACCGCGGTTTTAAGCGGCGCGCCCTTGCAATAGATTTTATTAAGGTAAGCGTCTATCGGGTCGATGGTAAATACATCCTTGTCTATAAGCTCGACAAGCTCGTCGAAATGACTTTCGGAGAGTATCCGTATCGCCTCCTCCATGTGCTTTTGGGTAAAGTTAATTGAGGAGAGTATAACGTGGTTCTTAAAGCCGAACGGCATCGTGTCGAAGGTAACGTGAGGACCGAGCGAGAAGCTGTCGTAGATTCCGTTACAGCCGAGAACGCCGTGCTCAAACGCGATACGGCTTTCAATTTCTGTTCCGCTCGTTCCGACGAAAACGCTGCACGGCGAGCCGAGATACGATTTGATTTTTTCAGCCGTTTCCTTTTCGCCGAGTCCGTAGCTGCAAAGATAGCTTGCGCCGATATATTTTTTAGCGAATTTAACCTTTTCGCTGTTTTCGTCGCTTCTTGCGATAAAGAGAATATCCGCGTCGGGATGGTTCCTTCTTATCTGGTCGCCGATAAAGAGCCCCGTAGTGCCGAGTCCGAAGATTACGGTTTTTGAGAAGGTTTCTTCGGCCGACTTTTCAAGCGCCTCGTCCTTTGAGCATTTATCTCTTGCAAGAACTACCCTGAAGTTCTGCGCGGCGCCGATGTCGCACATCCTCTCATGCTGGAAAATCGCGCACGCGTAAGGGTCCGAGAATACGAGCTTTTTCGCGAGCGAAAGAGGAAGCTTTTTCAGTCCCTCATATTTTTCGGGAAGGTGAAGAAGCATATCGGGGTTGAAAAAGTTTTTATCGCTGAAAAGTCCGTCGGCTCCGTCGCAGCCGTATTCAAAATAGCTTTCGTCCTCGCTGAATCTCGTCGGGTCGAAGCTGTCGCCGCCGCGGATAAGAACTATCGCGAAGCGGTTTTCCGACGGAACCCAGACAACGCCCTCGTGACCGTTGATAAGTCTTTTTTCACCCTCGGGGAATTTTTCACCGAGAGCGCCGTTCTTTCCCATTTTCATAAGCTCAAAATCCGTTCCGCAAAAGCCGCAGAAAACGGGCACCGCCTCGACGCCCTCTTTGAGCGGCTCGCCTCTGAGTCTTTGGCGCGGGGGATTAATAATATTGATTTCGCCGTAACGAAGCGGCTTTTCGCTATCGTTTACAAAATAGGTTGCTTTAGTATTCATAAAATATCCTCACAAGCTTTAATACTCTATATTATACAATATATGATAATTGTTTTAAAGACTAAAATTAAAATAAAATATGATTGTCCGAAGTCGCTTATCTTACTGTACTTTTTGTTTTAAGTATGATATAATATTATGCGTAATACAATCGGGAGGGCGCGCAATGAGTGAAAAAACAACAGCCTTTGAGAAGGCGGTAAAGGATTATTATGCTAATCCGAACGACTCGGTTTTATTCGAAGCGGCAAATGAGCTTTGCTCAAAAATGAAACTCGCCGAAAAGCTGCGTATGCTGAGCGGTCGGCAGTTTTTTACGCGTAACGGCTTCGACCTTATCACGAAGAGACAGAAATATAACTGCCGTCCGTGTCTCAGCGGCGGCGTTAAGCGCCTCGGAATACCCGCGGTTGCGTTTTCCGACGGACCGAGGGGAGTAGTTATGGGTAACAGCACCTGCTTCCCCGTATCCATGTCAAGAGGCGCGTCCTTTGACGATGAGCTTGAATATGAAATCGGCTCGGCAATCGCAGACGAGGTAGCAGCTCAGGGCGGTAACTATTTCGCGGGAATATGTATTAATCTCCTTCGCAATCCCCGTTGGGGCAGAGCGCAGGAAACCTACGGCGAGGACCCGTTTTTACTCGGTAAAATGGGCGCCGCGCTTACAAGAGCCGTTCAGGATAAGGGCGTAATCGCCTGCCCGAAGCACTATGCCGTGAACAGTATTGAAAACATCCGCTTTGACGTGAACGTGCTTTCGGAAGATAAAACGCTTCACGAGGTTTATCTTCCTCATTTCAAAGCGTGTATAGACGCGGGCGCTATGTCGATTATGGGCGCATATAATCTGTTCCGCGGAGAGCATTGCTGCGAAAGCAAATATCTTTTAAAAGACGTGCTCCGCGGAGAGTGGGGATTTACGGGCTTTACGATTTCGGACTTTTTAATGGGCGTAAGAAACGCGCCGGGGGCGCTTAAGGCGGGGCTTGATATTGAAATGCCTCAGCTTATGCACTACGCGACGCTTCCGCTCGACTTAAAGCTTAAAAGGGTAAGCGTTGAGGATATTAATAACAGCGTTGAAAGCATACTCCGCGGTCTTATTAAAATTACGCCGAGGCTTAAGTATCCTGGTAAATCCGTTGTCGCCTGTAAAAAACATACCGAGCTTGCAAAGCGAGCCGCGCTTGAAGGCACCGTTCTTCTTAAAAACAACGGAATTCTCCCGCTCGCAGAAAGCGAAAGGGTAGCCGTTATAGGACGCTACGCCGATAAAATCAACGTCGGCGACCACGGCTCAAGCTCCGTTTTTGCGCCTTATACCGTAACGCCCTATCAGGGACTCTGTAACGCATTCGGAAAGGAAAACGTCGTACTCTGCGAGGGTACGGAATTCGTAGCTATGGAAAGCGAAATCGCAAAATGCGGCGCGGTTATCGTTTGCGTCGGAAGCGATTATAAGCAGGAGGGCGAAAACCTCGCCAACTTCTCAAAAAGCGACGAAACGACCGAAAAGGCAATGGGCGGCGACAGGTATTCGCTTCGCATACCCGAAAACGAGGTTGAGCTTATTCATAAAGCGTGCGCCGCGTTCGATAACGTAATAGTAAATATTATCGGCGGAAGCGCTTACGTTATTGAGGAATGGAAGGACGAAGCGGGTGCAATTCTTCATTCGTTTTACAGCGGAATGGAGGGCGGCAACGCGCTCGCCGAGCTGATTTCGGGCAAGGCTAATCCCTGCGGACACCTTCCGTTTACAATGGCGAAGAATGAGGACGATTACCCCGACTTCCTTTTCCCGAGCGCAAAAACGAGGGATATTACCTACGGCTATTATCACGGCTACACTCTGCTTGATAAGGAGAATAAAAAAGCCGCCTATCCCTTCGGATTCGGTCTTTCATATACCGATTTTAAATACGATAATATCAGTGCGAATGACTGCGGCGAAACGGTCGAAATCTCGCTGAAGATAAAAAACACGGGAGAATACGACGGAAAAACCGTAGTTCAGGTCTATGCGGGAGCAGAGGGCGACCACCCGGTAAAGCTTCTTAAGGGCTTTAAGAAAATTTTTGTAAAAGCGGGCGAATGCTCCGAAGCTTCAGTAATAATAGATAAGAAAGATTTAATGTTCTATAACCCCGATACGAAGAAATGGTATCCCGAGGACGAATATACCTTCTTCGTCGGTCAGAACAGCGAAAATACGAAGGCAGTGAAAATATGAATTACTATATCGGAATAGACCTCGGCACGTCGGCGGTTAAACTGATTTTAACCGACAAAAACGCCGAAATAATAAAAACGGTATCGAAGGAATACCCCATTTATTATCCGAAGCCGAATTACAGCGAGCAGAACCCCGATGATTGGTGGCGAGCCGTGTGCGACGGAATAGAGGAGCTTATCGGCGGATATTCAAAAAGCGACGTAAAGGGTATCGGAGTCGGCGGTCAGATGCACGGTCTCGTAATGCTTGACGAAAACGGCTTCGTGCTTCGTAACGCGATTCTCTGGAACGATACGAGAACGGGTAAGGAAACCGATTATCTTAATAATGTTATCGGCAAAGAAAAGCTTCAGAGGCTTACGGGGAATATCGCTTTCGCAGGCTTTACCGCGCCGAAAATACTATGGGTTAAAGAAAACGAGCCCGAGGTTTTTGAGCGGTGTAAAAAAATCTGTCTTCCGAAGGATTATATAAATTACAAGCTTACGGGCGCTTTTGCAACCGATGTAAGCGACGCGTCGGGTACTCTGTACTTCGATGTTGAAAACAGAAAATGGTCCGGTGAGATGCTTGATATTCTCGGAATTGATATCGAAATGCTTCCGACTGTCTGCGAAAGCGGCGAGGTGATAGGAAGAACGAACCTTTCGGGACTCGACTGCGACGTCGTCGCGGGAGCGGGAGATAACGCCGCCGCGGCAATCGGAACCCGCACCGTGAGCGAGGGACAGTGCAATATTTCTCTCGGCACGAGCGGAACTGTTTTTATCCCGACGGATAATTACGTTAAAACCGAAAATCCCGCGCTTCACTCCTTCTGTCACGCGAACGGCAAATATCACCTTATGGGCTGTATTCTCTCGGCGGCAAGCTGTAATAAGTGGCTAAACGAGGTAGTCTTTGAATCGGCGTATAACGTCGGAGCCGGCTCTGCCGACGGTATGAAGTCAGAGGTGTTCTTCCTCCCGTATCTTTCGGGCGAGCGTTGTCCTCATAATGACGGCGACGTAAAAGGCGCTTTTATCGGTATTACTCACGCGACCTCGAGAGAGAATATGCAGAGAGCTGTTTACGAGGGCGTATCGTTTGCGATAAAGGACTGTATTGAGCTTTGTCCGTTTGAAATAAAAAAAGCCACCGTATGCGGAGGCGGAACGAAAAGCCGTGAGTGGATGCAGCTTTTAGCCGATATTCTCGGCGCGGAGCTTTCCGTTATTGAAAACGAGGGACCCGCTTTCGGCGGTGCGATGCTCGCCGCGGGTAAGCTCAGTAACCCGAGGGTTGAATACACCGTTGTTCCTAACGCGGAAATGACGGAGCAATACAGTAAAAAATATAATAGATTCAAAAAACTTTATCCTTTATTAAAGGATTTTTACAAGGAGGAAAAGTAATGAAAAATATTCCTGATGTTAAGCTCGGTATAATCGCCGTAAGCCGCGACTGCTTCCCGATTGAATTATCGGTTAAACGCCGCGAGGCGATAGTAAAGGCGTACGAAGGCGAAATCTACGAGTGTCCCGTTACCGTTGAAAATGAGCTCGATATGCTCGACGCGCTGACCGACGTAACTCTTGAGGAGTGTAACGCTCTTGTTGTATTTCTCGGCAATTTCGGACCCGAAACGCCCGAAACTCTTATCGCCGAAAAATTTGACGGTCCCGTTATGTACGTCGCGGCGGCAGAGGGCGACGGAGATTTGATTAACGGCAGGGGAGACGCTTACTGCGGTATGCTCAACTGCTCGTATAATCTCGGTATGCGTCACCTCAGCGCTTACGTACCCTCTTACCCCGTCGGCACCGCAGAAGATATCGCGAAAATGATAAGCGATTTTATCCCGATTGCAAGGGCGGTTATCGGCGTTAAGAATTTAAAAATCATTACCTTCGGTCCGCGTCCTCAGGATTTCTTCGCCTGTAACGCGCCGATTAAAGGGCTTTATGAGCTCGGCGTTGAAATAGAGGAAAACAGCGAGCTCGACCTCCTTGTTTCGTATAAGGCGCACGAGGGCGATAAGCGTATCCCTGCCGTATGTGAGGATATGGCGGAAGAGCTCGGCGTTACGGGTAACAACTATCCCGAAATGCTCCCGAGAATGGCGCAGTTTGAGCTTACTCTTCTCGACTGGGCTGAGGAGCATAAGGGCGCGAGAGAATATGTAGTTTTCGCCGACAAGTGCTGGCCCGCATTCCCCGAGCAGTTCGGCTTTGAGCCCTGCTACGTTAATTCAAGACTTGCAGGCCGCGGTATTCCCGTAGCGTGCGAGGTGGATATTTACGGCGCGCTTTCCGAGTATATCGGCGCGTGCGTTTCAGCCGACGCGGTTACGCTTCTTGATATCAATAATTCCGTTCCTGCTTCGCTCTATGAAAAGGAGATTAAGGGTAAAGTTGATTACGCTCTTACCGATACCTTTATGGCGTTCCACTGCGGAAACACTCCGTCGTGTAAGATGTGCGCCGACAGAGCGGTTAAATATCAGCTTATTCAGCACAGACTTCTCGAACCCGAGGGAAGCGAGCCCGACTTTACGCGCGGTACGCTTGAGGGCGATATCGCTGCGGGAGAAATTACCTTCTACCGTCTTCAGTGCGACAGCGAGGGCAATCTCAGAAGCTATATCGCCGAGGGCGAGGTTCTCGACGTTCCGACGGGCTCCTTCGGAGGAATCGGCGTATTCGCAATCCCCGAAATGGGACGCTTTTACCGTCACGTGCTTATTGAGAAGCGCTTTCCGCATCACGGCGCGGTAGCCTTCGGACATTACGGAAAGGCGCTCTTTGAGGTGCTTCGTTTTCTCGGCGTAAAGGATATTTCCTACAATCAGCCGAAATCGCTTCCGTACCCGACGGAAAATCCGTTTAAATAATATAGAACGGCTAAGCTTAAAACAATAAAAATAATAAAAACGGGAGTGCCGCGCACTCCCGTTTATTCGTTTATTTTATCAAATCGTGTTTATGAATGTAGTCGCATACCTCGTCAACCGTTGTGAACGCGAGCGCAACCGTAGTATCGGCGGCTCCGTAATAAATCGCGATTCTTCCGCTGTCCGCGTCAGCGAGCGCGGCGCAGGGGAATACGACGTTAGGAACGTCGCCCACGGTTTCATAGAGCTCGTGCGGTGCGAGAAGAAAGCTGTCCGCTCTGTGAAGCACTTTCCAGGGCTCGTCTCTGTCAAGAATCGCCGCGCCCATACTGTAAGTGAAGCCGTTACAGCTTGTAAGCACGCCGTGGTAGAAAAGAAGCCAGCCCTCGTCAGTCTCTATCGGAGTCGGACCTGCGCCGATTTTTGTTTTCTCCCAGTTCTGCTCGGGCTTCATTACGAAGCGGTATTTTCCCCAGTATTCGAGGTCTTTACTCTGCTGAATAAAAATGTCGCCGTAGGGGGTATGCCCTCTGTCGCAGGGACGCACGAGGAGCATATATTCGCCGTTTATCTTTCTCGGGAAAAGCACGCCGTTTCTCGCCACGGGATAAGTCGCGTCCTCAAGCTGAGTCCAGCTTTTGAAATCTTCGGTATAGGCTACGCCGATAGTCGTTCCCTCAGGGGTGAGGTTAACCCAGGTAAGAATATACTTCCCGTCGATTTCACAGATGCGCGGGTCGTAGCCGTAGAATATAACCTTGTCGTCGAGCTCCCAGTGGATTGCGTCCTTACTGTAGCCCGTTACTATTGTATGATATCTCGTTCTGTCGTCAACGCGGAACACGCCCGCGAAGCCGTCGCCGAAGGGTACGACAGCCGAATTGAAAATACTGTTAGCGAAAAAGAGGTCGTCCCTCGTGATTATCGGGTTATCCGTATAACGCCATACGGGGTATAAATATCCCTCGGGCTTATCCTGCCACGGAAGATTTTTAATAGCTTCTCCTAAAATTTTTGCCATTTTTCAGCCTCCTATTCGTTGATTTTAATTTTAATTGTGCTTTCTCCCGCTCCGGTATCTACCGCGATAAGCGCCGCTCCGCTCTCATACTGCTCCAGTACGCGGTGCTTTATACCGTTTTCAACCGTGAACGGCTTATGTACGTAAATTATGTTTTTGCCCGCCTTGTCGGCTTTGCTTTCGAGAGTGAACACCTTGTTATCCCTGTCGTAGCGATAACAGAATTTTTCGCTTGCAACCGCAACGGGATGAGTCCTGCTGAGCATATTCATAAGCGGCGAATCCAAATCGTTTCCGAGATACGTCCAGTAGGACTGGCTCCACTTAAGACTGTCGAAATAGTCGAGAAGCTCATAAGCGTGCGGGAACCATGAGGTGTCCGTATTATCGCTGCAGCCTCCCCATTCTCCGACGACAACGGGTACGTTAAGACGAAGCTGAGTATTTCTCATTTCGGTAAAGAACGCCTTGACCCTGTCGCTCTTCGCGTACTGATAAAGAGGAGTATCTACCATCATATCATAGCCGTGCGGACCGAAGCACTGGTTCGGCTCGCGTATTCCGTTAACGGTAATCGGCGGAGCGCTCTGCTTAACGCCGCTGTTACAGATATAACACTGCTCCATCATAATAATTCCCTTGTCCGTAACCTCGCGGATTGCGGCGGAAATTTTATTGAGAAACGGCGAATACTTCCTTCTGTCGAAATCAGCCTCGTATTTATCTACGGGCTCCGTAACGTCTCTTATCAGTCCGCCTTCAATACAGTCGAGAATACCGCGCGTGTCTCTTTTTACGAGAGAACCGATAAGCTTTTTACGGTTCATCTTTTTACTGAAGAGTATGTTCTTGGCGGCGCTTCCGATTAAGCTTGCGAACATTTTTTTACTCTCTGAGCCGGGGAAGGGCTCGTTCATTAAATCAAAGCCGAAAAGCGCGGGAGAGTCGCCGTAGCGCGAGGCGAGCATTTTCCACAGGTCGGCGTAGCGGTCCTGAAGTCCCTTTCCGTTCACGGGCGTGTTATTCCAGAAGTTGTCGAAGGATTTAGCTACCCACTTTCCGAAAAAGTAGCCGTCAGCCCAGACGAAAATCGGCTGTCTCGGTTTAGCACCGTCGGTGATTACCGCCCATTCGGGAGCGCCGTCGCCGCAGCTCTTTCCGCCGTTGCCCGAGTATAAATCCTGGTGCATATCGAGAAGAATGTATACGCCGTATTTTTCGGCGAGCTCAAAAATCGCGTCGATTGACCTGAGATAATCCTCGTTGTATTTTTCAATTTCGGGCTCTAAATTCTGCCACGTTACGGCAAGACGGATAAAGTTAAGACCGAGCGCTCTGTATTTTTTGAAAAATTCCTCGTCGAGCGTGCGGATAAACTCTTTTCTGTCGCGCGATTTGTCGTCTATATTCATACCGTTAAAGATTCTCGTTCTTCCCTCGGCGTCGACAAAACGCAGCTTTTCGGTTGTTATTCTGTCCATTATTTCACTCCTGAATACTAATGAATCGGATACGTTTACCACTTCATTATAAACGAAGCGATAAGCTAATTCAATGCTATATTATTAACATTTTTTTATTCTGAAAATTTCGCAACTTTTAAACCGTTATTATCTAATAACTTTTAACTCTTTATTTTGTCTTCTTTTTCTGTTATTATTAATTTGGTGATAAGATGGATATTAAATCGTTTTTTGAAAAGCACGGCGAGACGGCGCTCGCCTTCTCGGGCGGAGTCGACTCCTCGGTACTGCTTGCGCTTTCGAAGAAATACGCAAAAAGAGTAAAAGCGTATTACGTAAAATCGCAGTTCCAGCCTCGGTTTGAGCTTGACGACGCGCTTGAAACGGCAGAGAAGCTCGGCGCTGAGCTTGAGGTTATTGAGCTTGACGTGCTCGGCTTTAATGAGATTATAAATAACCCGCCCGACCGCTGTTACTACTGTAAAAAGGCAATATTCGGCGAAATACTTAAGCACGCAAAACGCGACGGCTTCGGAGTTATTATTGAAGGCACGAACGCAAGCGACGATATATCCGACCGACCCGGCTACAAGGCGCTCGGCGAGCTTGAGGTGCTTTCGCCGCTTAAGTTCTGTGGCTATACAAAAGCCGATATAAGACGTACCGCGGCGGAGTTCGGACTTTCGGTTGCGGATAAGCCGTCCTACGCCTGCCTTGCGACAAGGATTCCGACGGGGACTGTAATAACCGACGGGCTGCTTAAAAAAACGGAAGCCGCCGAGAACGGCTTAAGAGCCCTCGGCTTTCGGAATTTCCGCGTGCGTTATAAAAACGGCGGCGCAGGGCTTGAATTCGGTAAAACGGATTTTGAGCTTTATTATAAATCGGAGGACGAGGTGCAAAACGTGCTTTCGCCCTACTATGATAAAATTACACTTGACTTAAAGGAGCGACCCGATGAATAAAGAGGAATTAACCGCTCTGCTCGAAGCGGTTGCAGATAAAAGGCTGTCCGTTGAGGACGCCGTAACGAAGCTGAAAATAACGCCCTATGAGGATTTAGGCTTCGCTAAAATAGATACCCACCGCGGAATCCGTCAGGGCGCCGAGGAGGTAATCTACGGCGCGGGCAAGACGAGAGAGCAGATTGAGGGCATCGTTATGCACATGCTGGAGGGCGGCTCTGAGAGCGTTCTTATTACGCGACTCAGCGAGGAATCCGCAGAGTATCTTTCAAAGAAAACAGAGCTGTTTTACGATAAGCTTTCAAAAATCGCGATGGCGGGCGAGCGCACGGCTGAAGCTGATACGGGCAATATTGTAATCGCAACGGGCGGAACGAGCGATATTCCCGTTGCCGAGGAAGCGGCGCTTACCGCAGAATACTACGGAAGCAGGGTAACGAGACTTTACGACGTAGGAGTATCGGGGATGCACAGGCTGACCGATAACGCCGAAATTCTCGCAAAAGCTAAGGTGGTAATCGCGGTCGCGGGTATGGAGGGCGCGCTTGCGAGCGTTGTCGGCGGAATGGTCGACTGTCCCGTAATTGCCGTACCTACAAGCGTCGGCTACGGCGCGAATTTCAAGGGGCTTTCCGCGCTTCTTTCAATGCTTAATTCCTGCGCGAGCGGAGTCAGCGTCGTTAACATTGATAACGGCTTCGGCGCAGGCTATCTCGCTAATATGATAAACAAAATTTAGGTGATAATATGAATTTGTATTTTGAATGTAATACGGGTGCGGCGGGGGATATGCTCGCCTCGGTGCTCGTTTCGCTGTTCGACGATAAAGAGAAAATAACGGCGGAGCTGAATTCGCTCTCACTTCCGCATACCGTGATAAAGTACGGCGAAAAGGCGCAGAACGGGATTAACGGCGCTCACCTTGAGATAATTATTAACGGAGAAAAAGAGGAGCCCGACGGCGAACATCACTCCCATCATCATCACCACGGAAGAAGCCTTGAAGAAATATATTCAATTATCGACTCTCTCAATGTGGGCGATAAGGTAAAAAAGGATATAAAAAGTATTTACGGTATCGTCGCAGAGGCTGAGGCTCAGGCTCACGGCGCGCCCGTCGGTGAAATCCATTTTCACGAGCTCGGAATGCTCGACGCTATTGCCGATATAACCGTAAGCGCTTATCTTATAGAAAAGCTGAATATAGGGAAAATATACGCCTCGCCGATTAACGTCGGAAACGGAACGGTAAAATGCGCTCACGGCGTGCTTCCCGTTCCCGCACCCGCAACGGCGAATATTCTCGTCGGCGTTCCCTATTATAAAAGCGATATAAATACCGAGCTCTGTACGCCTACGGGCGCTGCGGTGCTTAAGTATTTCTGTGACGGCTTTACCGAAAGCCCGAGGCTTGACTCGGTTAAAAAAATCGGTATCGGCTCAGGCACGAAGGAGCTGAAACAGGCGAATATTTTAAGAGCGTTTCTCTATGAAGAGGAAACCGTTACCGAGCTTTCGTGCAATATCGACGATATGACGGGAGAGGAAACCGCCTTCGCGACGGAAATTATAATGAAGGAGGGCGCACTCGATTGCTTTGTTACTCCCGTTTTTATGAAGAAGGGAAGACCCGCGTATCTCTTAACCGTTCTTTGCAATAATGCCGACGCGGAGAATTTCGCCGCTCTTATCTTTAAGCACACTACGACAATCGGCATAAGAAAATATGCGCCTTCGCGTTATACTCTCGAGCGCGAGCTTAAGGACGAGGGAGTTCCGATAAAACGCTCCGAGGGCTACGGAACGGCTAAGGAAAAAATCGAATTTGAGAATATAAAAGCGCTCGCGCTTGAAAAGAACGTATCGGTCTTTGAAGCGCGAAAGGAGCTTGAAGAACAGTTAAAGTAAGAGGAATAAAATGGTATATACCGTAACTTTAAATCCTGCGATCGACTACGTCATAAAGACGGACGGTCTGAGCGCAGGCGTTATTAACCGCTCAAAGCACGGGAAAATCTTTTACGGCGGAAAGGGGATTAACGTTTCCGTTATTCTTTCCCGTCTCGGCGTTGAAAATAAGGCGCTCGGCTTCCTTGCAGGCTTTACGGGCAGGGAGCTTGAAAGACTGCTGACTGCCGATGGCGTCAGCTCAGAATTCATTTATCTTGAAAGCGGCTTAACGCGAATCAACGTAAAAATCAAATCAAACGGCGAATACGATATTAACGCCGACGGACCGGAGATTAGTGAAGCGGATATCGAAAAGCTTCTTGATAAGCTCGGAGAAATTAAGGACGGCGATTATCTCGTAATCGCAGGCTCTGTTCCGAAGTCGCTCCCCGCGGATGTTTACGAAAGAATCCTTTCGCGCCTTGAAGGTCGTAATATCAGCTTCGTTATAGACGCCGAGGACGGACTGCTTAAAAGCGCGCTGAAATACAGACCGTTTCTCATTAAGCCTAATCACCTTGAGCTCGGCGCTCTTTTCGGCGTTAAGACCGAAACCGACGCGGAAATTATAAAATACGCGAAGGAACTTCAGAGCCTCGGCGCAAAAAACGTGCTCGTTTCCCGCGCTGAAAACGGAGCAATCCTGCTCGACGAAAATTCAGGCGTAACAGGAATAAAAACGGTTAAGGGAACGCTCGTTAACAGCGTGGGCTGCGGCGACAGTATGCTCGCGGGCTTTATCGCGGGATATATTAAAACTAAAAGCTATTCCGAGGCGCTGCGTCTTGCCGCCGCGTGCGGAAACGCGACGGCGTTTTCCGGGCAGCTTGCCGATAAAAACGAAATTGAAAGAATATACGGCGTCTTAAATACCGACGTTTAAATCGCATAAAACGACAGATAATAATCCTGTGATTATTATGGTGTCTAAAAAATTTATTATGAAAAATAAAAACGGTATGCCCGTACGTTCTGCGCAGAGTCTTGCTAACTCTATGGACCGTTTTTCGTCCGATATAAAGATAAAAACCGAGGGCAAGGAAACAAACGGTAAGAGCTTTATCGGTATTATGGCGGCGGATATTAAGTACGGACGCGGCTTTGAGGTAAGCTGTAAGGGCGCCGACGAGGAGGCTATGCTTTCGGAGGCGTGTAACATTATCGAAAGCAGCTTTAATTAAAAGCGTACTGTTGACTTAAAAGACAAATGTTGATAAAATAACAGGTGAAAATGCTTCACGAGGTGATAATATGAAAAAGGTACTTAAAACGACAGGAAAGGTTATAGGAATAGTTATAGCTTCTATTCTCGGTTTTCTTGCCTTGCTTTGTATAATTACGCTTATCTGGGGCGGAGTGCAGCGCGGCACGGGAACAAAGACGGAGTCGCTTCCCGTTGTTGCCGAGGATTTCAAGCCGACGATTCGCTTAATCCTTATGACCGATACTCATAACGAAAATGAAAACGTTGCAAACGCTATCGACGCAGCGTATAAGCTGTTCGATAACGATAAAACCTATAAGGGAATTGACGCGTTCTACTGCCTCGGCGATTTTTCAAGCGTCGGCGGTAAGGACGATTACATAAACTATAATAACGCCGTTAAGGAGCACGTCAGAAAAGAAACTCCGTTTATTACAATCCACGGAAATCACGAGCTTAAGGACGCGAACTATAAGCAGTATTTTGACGAGGTATTCGGATACGAGCCGGATAACGTTAAGGAGATTAACGGCTTTTCCTGTATTGCTTTTTCGGGAGAGCGCTCGCTTACGGAATGGACATTTACGCCGAAGAGCCTCAAGTGGCTTTCGGATTCCGTAAAAGAAGCCGAAGCAAAAGCCGACGGCAAGCCCGTTTTCGTATTTACTCATCCGCATCCGTTCGGAACCGTTTACGGAAGCTCGGTATGGTGCGACCCTCAGCTCAACGTTATTTTTAACGGAAAAACGAATCTTATAGATTTTTCAGGACATTCCCACTTCCCCTTCAACGACCCGAG